>NZ_JAZHYN010000038.1:0-31250 GCF_036576025.1 Methylocystis borbori
TGCTCGGCGCGCGGGCCGTCATCCTCCTCGCCGAGATCGCGCGCATAGGGCCGCGCGCCGCCGCCCGGCGGCGCGTAATCCGGTTCGCCCCCCGGCCCGCGGTCGTAGCCTCTGTCGTACATCGGCGGCGGCCCCAGTCGGACCGCGCGCAGAATTCGTCCCTCATAGGGGTCGATGATGAAGCGCATCTCCCCCTCGCGGCGGTTCACGCCCATCGCGACGATCTGCTCGCCGCGATGGCCGAGCGGCCCGACGAGACGGAAGCCTTCTCGCCCCAATATGCCGGCGACAGCGCGCCGCGAGGCGTAGAGCGGCGTCTCCTCCGGCGCTTCGGAACGATAGGCGAAGCCGAAGGGACGGAAGAAGAATTGCGCCGAAGCCTGCTGCGGCGCGAAGACGCTCGCGGCCGCAATCCCGAACGCCAGCGGCAGCGACGCTTTCCAACCTGATGACGGCATTGTTTGGTCCTTGTTTCGCCCTCTCGGCTGGAGAGGATGCTCGGACAGGATTGCGGCGAGCATGGGACGGCCAGGAGGTTTAGCGTTCCGGCGCCTCGAACTTCATGCGATTGCTTGTCACTTCACCGTAAATCTGGCAGTAAAACAGCCCGCCGATATGTCAGCTATGCTGACCTTAAGCGGCGCTCGCTTTCGCAAGCTCTTGTTCCGTTTCATGATGTCCGCCCCGCCGGGGCGGGTAGGCAGAGAGTGAGACGGAATTCTCAAGGGTGGCGCGCCCCTTGCCTCTATCAAGGCGGGCGGCGGCGAAGGCGTCGAGGGAATTTGCAACCGCCGTTGCGAACCGGCGTTTGGGTCTTAGGCTGCGCATGACGATTTTCGGTCGCGCGCGGAACGGTTTATGGTTCGATGAGGGGGCAAGGCGCGCGCACGCAAGAGGCGTCGGACTTGTCGAGGAGACGCCGAAATGACGAAAGCCGTGGAGCATTTCGCCGAAGCCGCGCAGCCGCCGCTCGGCCGCGATCCCGCTCTTCCGCAAGCGCAAGGGCTTTACGATCCCGCCAAGGAGCATGACTCCTGCGGCGTCGGCTTCGTCGCCAACATGCGCAACGAAAAAAGCCACGCCATCGTCGAGATGGGCTTGCGCATCCTCCTGAACCTCGACCATCGCGGCGCCGTCGGCGCCGATCCTAAACTCGGCGACGGCTGCGGCATTCTCGTGCAGATCCCGCATGAATTCTTCAAGGCGGAATGCGCCGGGCTCGGCATCGCGCTGCCCGCCGCCGGCGATTACGCGATCGGCCAATATTTCATGCCCCGCGACCCCGGAACCCGCGCCAAGGCGCGCGGCATTGTCGAAGCGGCGGCGAAGGACGAGGGCCTCGTCGTTCTCGGCTGGCGCGATCTTCCCGTCGATTCGAGCGATCTCGGCAAGGCGGTGAAGGCGGTCGAGCCGCATCATGCGCAGATTTTCGTCGGCCGTGGCCCCGGCGTCGTCGATTCCGACGATTTCGAGCGGCGCATCTATCTCGCGCGCAAGGCCGCCTCGAACGAAATCTATACGCTCGGCAATGGCGGGCGCGAGTTCTACGCGGTGTCGGTCTCTTCGCGCACCATCGTTTACAAGGGCATGGTGCTCGTCTCGCAGCTCGGGGAATATTTCCTCGATCTCAAGGACGCGCGTTTCATCTCGTCGCTGGCGCTCGTGCATCAGCGCTTCGCGACCAACACTTTTCCGTCCTGGCGGCTCGCGCATCCTTACCGCTTCGTCGCGCATAACGGCGAGATCAACACGCTGCGCGGCAATCTCAACTGGATGGCCGCGCGGCAGGCGTCGGTCTCCTCGCCGCTATTCGGCAATGGCATCAGCAAGCTGTGGCCGATCTCCTATGAAGGCCAGTCGGACACCGCCTGTTTCGACAATGCGCTCGAATTCCTTGTCCGCGGCGGCTATTCGCTCGCCCATGCGGTGATGATGCTGATTCCCGAAGCCTGGGCCGGCAATCCGCTGATGGACGCCGACCGCAAGGCTTTTTACGAGCATCACGCCGCGCTGATGGAGCCGTGGGACGGCCCCGCCGCCATGGCTTTCACCGACGGGCGCCAGATCGGCGCGACGCTCGACCGCAACGGCCTGCGTCCCGCGCGCTATCTCGTCACCGACGAAGGCCTCGTCGTCATGGCTTCCGAGATGGGCGTTCTGCCGATCCCGGAAGAGAAGATCGTCGCCAAATGGCGTCTGCAGCCTGGCAAGATGCTGCTCGTTGATTTGGAGCAGGGCCGCATCGTTTCGGACGACGAAATCAAGAAGGAATTGTCGAGCTCGCATCCTTATAAGGAATGGCTGGCGCGCACCCAGATTCAGCTCGAAGACCTGAAGCCCGTCGAAGCGCGGCCGGCGCGCGCCGACGTGTCGCTACTCGATCGCCAGCAGGCCTTCGGCTACACGCAGGAAGATCTCGATCTCCTCGTCTTCCCCATGGCGGTGACGGGGCAGGAGGCGGTCGGCTCCATGGGCACGGACACGCCCGTCTCGCCGCTCTCCGACAAGGAGAAGCTGCTTTACACCTATTTCAAGCAGAACTTCGCGCAGGTGACCAATCCGCCGATCGATCCGATCCGCGAGGAGCTGGTCATGAGCCTCGTCTCCTTCATCGGTCCGCGGCCCAACATCCTCGACCATGAAGGCTCGGCGAACAAGAAGCGGCTCGAAGTGCGCCAGCCGATCTTGACGAGCGCGGACCTCGAGAAGATTCGCTGGATCGGCATGGTCGAAGACAGTTTCGACACGAAGACGATCGAGATCAGCTACGACGCCGCCAAGGGCGCCGAGGGCATGCGCGACGCCTTGAAGCGCCTCTGTCAGCGCGCCGAGGAGGCGGTGACGGGCCGCTACAACATCATCATCCTGTCGGACCGGATGGTGGGCCCGGACCGTATTCCGATCCCGGCGCTGCTCGCGACCGCCGCCGTGCATCATCATCTGATCCGCAAGGGGCTGCGCACCTCTGTCGGCCTTGTCGTCGAGACGGGAGAGGCGCGCGAAGTGCATCATTTCGCCTGTCTCGCGGGCTATGGCGCCGAGGCGATCAATCCTTATCTCGCTTTCGACACGATCGAGGCTTCGGCGGCGGAGTTTCCGCCGGAGGTCGACGCCGACACGGCGGTGAAGCGCTACATCAAGGCGGTCGACAAGGGGCTGCTGAAGGTGATGTCCAAGATGGGCATCTCCACCTATCAGTCCTATTGCGGCGCGCAGATTTTCGACGCCGTCGGGCTTGCGCAGAGCTTCGTCGACGAATTCTTCACCGGCACGACGACGCGCATCGAGGGCGTCGGCCTGGAAGAGATCGCGCGCGAGACGGTGCGCCGGCATCGCCTCGCCTTCAGCGACGCCCCCGTCTATCGCGACGCGCTGGACGTGGGCGGCGATTACGCCTTCCGCATCCGGGGCGAGGCGCATAGCTGGACGCCGCAGACCATATCGCTGTTGCAGCATGCGGTGCGCGGCAATGCGCGGGACAAATATCGCGCCTTCGCCAGGCAATTGAACGAGCAGGACGAGAAGCTCTTGAACCTGCGCGGCCTCTTCCGCATCAAGGGCGCGGAGGAGGATGGCCGCACGCCCGTCCCGCTCGACGAGGTCGAGTCCGCGGCCGAGATCGTTAAGCGCTTCTCGACCGGCGCCATGTCCTTCGGCTCGATTTCGCGCGAGGCGCATACGACGCTCGCCATCGCCATGAACCGCATCGGCGGCAAGTCGAATACGGGCGAGGGCGGCGAGGAGCCGGACCGCTTCAAGCCGCTGCCGAACGGCGACTCGATGCGCAGCGCCATCAAGCAGGTGGCCTCGGGGCGCTTCGGCGTGACGACCGAATATCTCGTCAACGCCGACATGATCCAGATCAAGATGGCGCAGGGCGCGAAGCCCGGCGAAGGCGGCCAATTGCCGGGCGACAAGGTGGACGCCGTCATCGCCAAGGTGCGCCATTCGACGCCGGGCGTCGGCCTCATCTCGCCGCCGCCGCATCACGACATTTATTCGATCGAGGATTTGGCGCAGCTCATTTTCGATTTGAAGAACGCCAATCCGAAAGCCAATGTGTCGGTGAAGCTCGTCTCGGAGGTCGGCGTCGGCACGGTCGCCGCCGGCGTCTCCAAGGGCCGCGCCGACCATGTGACGATCTCGGGCTTTGAGGGCGGCACCGGCGCATCGCCGCTGACCTCGATCAAGCACGCCGGCAGCCCCTGGGAGATCGGGCTCGCCGAGACGCATCAGACGCTTGTGCTGAACCATTTGCGCTCGCGCATCGCCGTTCAGGTCGATGGCGGCCTGCGCACCGGCCGCGACGTCGTAATCGGCGCGCTGCTCGGCGCGGACGAATTCGGCTTCGCCACCGCGCCGCTTATCGCGGCGGGCTGCATCATGATGCGCAAATGCCATCTCAATACCTGCCCGGTCGGCGTCGCGACGCAGGACCCGGTGCTGCGCAAGCGCTTCGTCGGCCAGCCCGAGCATGTCATCAACTTCTTCTTCTTCGTCGCGGAGGAGACGCGCGAGCTGATGGCCGCCATGGGCTATCGGCGCTTTGACGAGATGGTCGGGCAGATGCAGATGCTCGACAAGGACAAGGCCATCGCCCATTGGAAAGCGCAAGGCCTCGACTTTACGAAGCTTTTCCACAAGCCAGAGGGCGAAGGCGGCGCCATCCGCCATAGCCAGACGCAGGATCACGGGCTCGACAAGGTTCTCGACAACAAGCTCATCGCCGAGGCGCGCGCGGCGCTCGATCGCGGCGCCAAAGTCTCGATCGAGACGCCGATCCGCAATGTGGATCGCGCCACCGGCGCGATGCTCTCGGGCGAACTCGCGCGCATCTACGGCCATGCGGGCCTGCCCGAGGACACGATCGACATTCGCGCGACGGGCACCGCGGGCCAGAGCTTCGGGGCCTTTCTCGCGCGCGGCGTGACGCTGCGGCTCGAAGGCGAGGCCAACGACTATGTCGGCAAGGGCCTCTCGGGCGGCAAGCTCATTATTTACCCTTCGCGCGAGGCGAAGCAGATCGAGCCGTCGAAGTCGATCATCGTCGGCAATACGGTGCTCTACGGCGCGATCGCCGGCGAATGCTATTTCCGCGGCGTCGGCGGCGAACGTTTCGCGGTGCGCAATTCCGGCGCGATCGCCGTCGTCGAGGGCGTAGGCGATCACGGCTGCGAATATATGACCGGCGGCGTCGTGGTGGTGCTCGGCGAGACGGGCCGCAATTTCGCGGCGGGCATGTCGGGCGGCATCGCCTATGTTCTCGACGAGGACGAGAGCTTTTCGACCCGCTGCAACCTCGCCATGGTCGACCTCGAGCCGGTGCGCGACGAGGAAGCCGCCATGACCGAGACCTATCACCAGTCGGGCGATCTCGAAGGCCATGGCCGCGTCGACGTGATGAGCGACATGACGCGCTATGACGCCGAACGCCTGCGCCAGCTCATCGCCAATCATTTGCGCTATACGGGCTCGACGCGCGCGCGCGTCATTCTCGACGACTGGCCGAATTACATGGCGAAGTTCCGCAAGGTGATGCCGGTCGAATATCGCCGCGCGCTGAACGAACTCAACGCCCGCAAGAACCAGCCGGAGAAGCTGAAGGCCGCCGGGGAGTAAGAGCCGCCGGGCTCTCCAGCACGGTCGTCATGCTCCACTTCAAACGTAAGGATTTCTTATCCTCAATCCTTCGACGACATGCCCGTCGTGCAAATCCTCGGTATAGAGCGTCTTGCAGCCGGCAAGCTGAGCCGCTGCAACGATCATCGCATCGTAGATCGAGAAATTGTGCCGCTGCGCCAGCGCAAGTCCACGCTCATGCGTCTCCAAGGTGAGGGGAGCGACCGAGCAAACCGAATGAATTGCATCAAGGCTCAATCGAATGCTCGGCCAAGACATTTTTCGTTTGAGCCGCGCAACATTCGCGAATTCGTTCAAAACTTGGACGCTCACGACGCCGCCTTGCGCCAATAATTTTGCCGAGCGTTTCGCTTTGTCTTCCTCAAAAGACACATAGTAGATCAAGACGTTCGTGTCGAAAAAAGCGTCAGCGGCGGGCATTGGCTTCTTCGCGGTCGAACTTGAAATCCGCCGGGAACTTATCGCGAATTTCTTTCACCCGCGCGAGCAACTCCTCCGCCGAGGGCCGTTTCTCAGCCGCGACTTCGACTGCTTTTTGTCCTTTCACCGTAAGTGAAAGTTCGTCGCCCTCTTTCAAGCCGAGTTCATGAACGAGTTTCGCGGGCAGCCGTACGGCGAGGCTGTTCCCCCACTTGGCGATGCGCATCGCGGACCTCTAGATATACTTTTTTTGAACTGTATATCTAGGCGTCGTTCACGCGTGCGTCAATCTCATGCCCCCGCGCTTGACGGCGCGTCGGCGAAAGCGTTTAGAACCATTGGAAATCGCGCGGAAGGCTGACAAGCAATATGGGCAAGGTGACGGGTTTTCTCGAGATCGACCGGCAGGACCGCAAATATAAGCCGGCGGCTGACCGCATTCGCCATTATCGCGAATTCGTCATCCCGCTGTCGGACGAGACGACCCGCAATCAGGCCTCGCGCTGCATGGATTGCGGCATTCCCTTTTGCCACAATGGCTGTCCGGTCAATAATCAGATCCCGGACTGGAACGACCTCGTCTATCACGGCGACTGGCGCCGCGCGCTGCTTAACCTGCATTCGACCAATAACTTCCCGGAATTCACCGGCCGCGTCTGCCCGGCGCCTTGCGAGGCCTCCTGCACCCTGAACCTTCAGGAGCAGCCGGTGACGATCAAGACGATCGAATGCGCGATCGTCGACCGCGGCTTTTCGGAAGGCTGGATTCTTCCGGAGCCGCCCAAGCGCAAGACCGGCAAGAAAATCGCCATCGTTGGGTCCGGCCCCGCGGGGCTCGCCGCGGCGCAGCAGCTCGCGCGCGCCGGCCATGACGCCCATGTTTATGAAAAGAACGCCAAGGCCGGCGGCCTGCTGCGCTATGGCATTCCCGACTTCAAAATGGAGAAGCATCTGATAGACCGCCGCGTCGCGCAAATGGAGGCTGAAGGCGTTCAGTTCCATTATGGCGTCCATGTCGGCGTCGATCTCTCGGCGGCGGAATTGATCCAGGGCCATGACGCGGTCGTTCTCGCCGGCGGGGCCGAGCAGCCGCGCGACCTCCCGGTTCCGGGCCGCGAATTGCGCGGCGTGCATTTCGCCATGGATTTTCTGCCGCAGCAGAATCGGCGCGTCTCCGGCGAGCCGCTCACGACGAATGAGCCTATTCTCGCGACGGGCAAGCATGTCATCGTCATCGGCGGCGGCGACACGGGCTCCGACTGCATCGGCACCTCTGTGCGGCAGGGCGCGCTGTCCGTCACCCAGCTCGAAATCATGCCGCGCCCGCCGGAGCGGGAAAACAAGCTTCAGACCTGGCCGGACTGGCCATTGAAGCTGCGGACCTCCTCGTCGCATGACGAGGGATCGTCACGGGAATTCTCCGTGCTGACGAAGGAGTTTCAGGGCAAGGACGGCGTCGTCAAGGCGCTCCGCTGCGTGCGCGTCGACGGCAAGATGCAGGAGGAGCCGGGCAGCGAATTCACGCTGAAGGCCGATCTCGTGCTGCTCGCCATGGGCTTCGTCTCGCCGGTGCGCGAAGGGCTCATCGAAGAGCTCGGCGTCGAACTTGACGCGCGCGGGAATATCGCGGCGGATACGCGCGCCTATCAGTCGTCGCGCGAGAAAATCTTCGCTTGCGGAGACATGCGGCGCGGACAATCGCTCGTCGTCTGGGCCATTCGCGAGGGACGGCAATGCGCCCACGCGGTCGACGCCCTGCTGATGGGCGAAAGCAATCTGCCAAGGTGAGGAAGAATGGTCAGCGAAAAATTGAATCTCTGGTATTGCGACACTTTCGTCGCCGTGCCTTGGCAGTTCTTCTTTTTGATTCTGCCGCTCTTTGGCGCGTTCCTCTACGGTCAGGAGAAATACAGGCTCGCCTGGACCCTGATCGGCATATGGATCTTCATTCAGCTGACCTTCTCGGCGCTCACCAATTTCGTCTTTAGCTGCTCGCTGGAATAAAAAGGCCCCGGAACTCCGGGGCCTTCGTCATTCTCTTATAGGCGCCGATTACAGCACGTTCACCGCCGTGCCGACCTTCACGCGGCTGTAGAGGTCGGTGACGTCCGTGTTCAGCATGCGGATGCAGCCGGAAGAAACCGCCTGGCCGATGCTCCACGGCTCGTTCGAGCCATGAATGCGGAACATGGTGTCGCGATCGCCGGAGAAGAGATACATGGCCCGCGCGCCCAGCGGATTGTCTTCGCCGCCGGCCATATGGCGCGGCAGGTCGGGGCGGCGCTTCAGCATGGCCGCGGGCGGCGTCCAGTCCGGCCACGCCTCCTTGCGGCCGACATGGGTGCGTCCCTTCCAGGTGAAGCCGTCGCGCCCGACGCCGACGCCATAGCGCACCGCCTCGCCGTTCGGCAGCGACAGATAGAGATAGCGGTTCTTGGTGTCGACGGTGATCGTGCCGGGGCGCTCATTGGTCGGATCGGCGACGATCTCGCGGGTCGTCGAGGGATATTCGCGCGCCAGCTTCTGGTCTTCCTGCTCGCCGTAAGCGCCCTGCTGGTCCTGCCCGCCGTAATAAGCCTGCTGCTGATCCTGCGCGCCGTAATAAGCCTGCTGCTCGCGCCCGTCATTGTAATAGGCGGTCATTTCCTCGTTCTGCCCCTGCGGGTTGAAAAGCGCCTCGAAAAAGGAACGCTCCTTCGCCTGGACGGCGGTAGAGGCTAGCCCGGTCGCGGCGGCGAGAGCGGCGACGGCGAGAAAGCGGCTGGCGTCGAATTTCGTTTGGCGGGACATAATCGCGGGCTCCACAGTTCCTCTGTTGTGCAGAGAGAATGCAGAACCCCACGCAATCGTTCCGTGCGCAGGCGCACAAATCGTCAGCGTTGCAGAGAATCTTCCGCGGCGGGGGCGGGCGGGCGCCAGCGATAATCGTCGGCGCGGTTGGGACGCGGATTCTGGTCGCCGCCCTGGACGAAGATATGGCGGGCGAGCGCTTGCGCGGGCGCAGGGGAATCGGTCGCCCGCACAGGCGTTCGCTTCGCGAGCTCCGTGGCCGCTCCCGCGCCGGTCAATTGCTGCGTCGGTCCGATCGCGGGGCGGTCGGGAAGAGCCGGCGCGGCCGAGGGTCCGGAGGCGACCGGCGGACGGAACACCAAAGGCTCTCCGGGCGTCGCGACGGCGGCGGCGGGCCGGCGGGGCTCGAAACGCGACGGCGGCGGCGTCTCCCGGTCGACCCGCACGCCCAAGACCGAACGGAGTTTCCAGATGACGAAAACCGCGAGCACCGCGAAAACGATAAGGGATGGGTCGAAAAGATCGCCGCCCGCCGGCATTTGCTTACTCCCGCCTAAATTTGTCGTCGGCTATCATGTCGACGCGCGCCTGTCACGAATCAAGGGGGCGCGTCCTTGACGCCAGCGCGGCGGGCGGCCGGGGGAAAGCCGGATCATCACATGAAATCAAAGCTTATCGCCCTGGTCCTCGCGGCATGGATCGCGCTGGAGATTCTCGCTTTCGCGCTTATCGTCCACGCCGTCGGGATTTTCGCCGCGATCGCGCTCGACTTAGCCGCCTCGCTCTTCGGGCTCGCCGAGGCGAGGGGGTTGCTCCCTTATTTGCGCGGACGCCTGACGCGGCCGAAGACCGAGCGGCAGAGCGGCGAGACGTTTGACGGGGCGTTGCAGGCGCTCGGGTCGCTGCTTTTGATCTTGCCGGGCCTCGCCTCGGATTTCGTCGGACTGGCGCTCAAATCCCCTTCGATTCGACAGGGGCTTATCGAGCGGCTCCGGGCGCGCGGCGCCTCGGACCCCCGCCTTATCGACCTCGACCCGCGCGAATGGCGCCATATTCCGCCCCCAGGCGCGCGCCGGCGCGCGCGGTCGCCGCGCGGCGCGGCGAAATAGCGAAGGGCGGCCCCGCGCCTTGTTCGCATGGGAGAGACGTGTTACGCGGGCGCAACTTTTCCGATCAAGACGGCTCGGCTGGGAGGCCCGTAAATGACCGACACCAATGGCAACGGCGCGCAAGAAACGCCGGGCGGGGCTCCGGCTCTGAATGCGCTCGCGCAATATCTGAAGGATTTCTCCTTCGAGAATCCCAATGCGCCGCGCTCGCTCGGCCCACAGGAACAGGCGCCCAATATCGGCATTCAGGTCAACGTCAACGCCAAGCAGCTCGCGGCGACGGATTTCGAAGTGACGCTGACGCTCGACGCCAAGGCCGGCGAGGGCGAGGGCCTGCTTTTCCAGCTCGACCTCGAATATGGCGGCGTCTTTCGGCTGCTGAACATTCCTCAGGAGCAGGTGCATCCGATCGTGATGATCGAATGCCCGCGCCTGCTCTTTCCCTTCGTGCGCCAGATCGTCGCCGAGGCGACGCGGCAGGGCGGCTATCCGCCGCTCTATATCGACCCAATCGACTTCGTCGCGCTCTATCAGCAGAAGGCGGCGGAAGCCGCCGGTCAGGCATCGGCCCAGCCGAACTGACGCCTTATCTGCATCAACTACGCTTATGTCATTCCCGGTCAGTCCTTCGGCCTGCCGGGAATGACAAACCCCAGCATCTGGCGTCGCAGGCGTCAGTCTTTCCGCGAGAGATAGCGATCCCAGATCGGCGCCTTCATCGTCGCGATGAAGGCCGAATGGGCTTCTTCCTCGGCGGCGCTGAGGCGCGGCGCGAGCGGTTCGGGACGCGCACGAATCAGATCGCCGCCGGACGCCGCGACGCGCACGGCCTGAACCGTCTGCAGGGAAAGCGCGGCCTGGCGCCCGCCGCAGAGCTCCGCATAGACTTCCGCAAGGAGATTAGCGTCGAGCAGCGCGCCATGCTTGTCGCGGCGCGAGAGATCAATGGCGTAGCGCTGGCACAGAGCGTCGAGCGAATTCGGCCCGCCAGGATGGCGGCGACGCGCCATGGCGAGCGTGTCGATGACGCGCGCCGAATTTAAGGGCGGCAGGCTGAGAATCGCGAGTTCGGCGTTGAGGAAGCGCGTATCAAATTCGGCGTTGTGAATGACGAGCGGCGCGTCCTCGATGAAGTCGAGGAATTCGACGGCGATCTCGGCAAAGACCTTGTGCTGCGCGAGAAACTCACGCGAGAGGCCGTGCACGCGAAAGGCTTCTTCCGGCATGTCGCGCTGCGGATCGATATAGCGATGGAAATAGCGGCCGGTGGGAATGAGATTGGAGATTTCAACCGCGCCGATCTCCACGACGCGATGGCCGCTCGCGGGATCGAGGCCGGTCGTTTCGGTATCGAGAACGATCTCGCGCATATCACTTGTCCAAACGCGCTTGAAGCGCCTTTACGATATTTCGCACCTCTTCGCGCGCAGCGTCCATCCCCTTGTCCGTATGCACGATGAAATCGGCGCGGGCGCGCTTTTGCGAATCAGGCGTCTGCTTCCTTAAGATGGCGGCGAATTTCTCTTCCGTCATGCCGGAACGCGCCAAGACGCGCGCCTTTTGCACAGTTTCCGGCGCAGTGACGACGACGATCGCGTCGACATCCTTTTCGCCCCCGGTCTCGAACAGCAGCGGGATGTCGAAGACGATGATGCGATCGCCTTTCGCCTCACGCTCTTTCACCAGAGCGTCGCGCGCCGCGAAGACGAGCGGGTGGACGATCGCCTCCAGCCGTTTCAGCGCGGCGGAATCGTCGAGCACGCGGGCGGCGAGCCTCGCGCGATCGACGACGCCATCGACGGCGACGCCCGGAAAGGCGCGCTCGATCGCCGCGACCGCCGCGCCGCGATAAAGATCATGCACGAGTTTGTCGGAATCGAGCACCGTGATCCCTTCGGCGCGGAACATGTCGGCGGTCGTCGATTTCCCCATGCCGATGGAGCCGGTCAGCCCGACGCGCAGCATTTTCCTGTCGCTCATGCGAGCAGCGCTCCCTCGCGGCGCAGCGCCTCGAAGAGCGGGATAAGCGGCAGGCCCATGATCGTCCAATGGTCGCCTTCGACCTTTGAAAAGAGCTGCGCGCCAAGGCCTTCGATCTGATAGACGCCGGCGGAAGCGAGCGCCAAATCGCCCATCTCCTCGAGATAGGCCGAGATGAATGTTTCGCTCAAATGTCGCATGGTGAGATCGGCAGGGGCGACTGTCTCGAATAGCATGACGCCGTCGCGCATCAGCGCGATCGCCGAATGCAGCCGATGCCGCTTGCCTGACAGAAAGCGCAACAGCTCCGCCGCTTCCCTTCTATCGACGGGCTTGCCGAAAATGCGCCCCTCACAGCTCGCGACCTGATCGGCGCCGAGCACGAGCCGCCCCGGCGCGGCGATGACGCGAGCCTTCGCCGCGGCGAGAGTCGAAGCGATGGCGTCGGCGCCCGCTCCTTTAAGCCCCGCTTCGATCCCGCGTTCGTCGATTTCCGCCGGAATCGATTCGAATGGGATTGCGGCCTGGCTCAGCGCCGCGCGACGCCCAGCGCTTTTCGACGCGAGAACGAGCGGCGCGGACTCGCGCCAGAAAGGCGAAGAGGGACCTTTCGTCATGGCGGACTTATAGGACCCGGGGTCCACACCGAAACGGCGAGAGCGGAAGAACGGGGACAAATGCTCTTCGGTTCGCCGCGCTTTTCTGTCATCGGGCATATCCGGCTTGAACGATCAACAGGCGACGCCCTGTCGATCCGAGCAGACCAATAATGGAAAGCAGCGAGGATTCACAGGCAGTCCACAATCGAAGGCCGCGGAAACGCGACATATAGAGATGATTTTTAATGGGCTTTCGATTTATCCCGCAACTTTCGCCTGCGAGGCGCTCAGGCCGTCTCCCTGTGGGCGAAAAGTTAATGGAAATTAACCAATGCGTCGCAAGGGTTAATAAATACTGAATCAATCCTTTTAGAATCAATTTTATCTTTAGGACGTTTCGCGCTACCTCGTTTGACCGTGGATGGAGAAGGATGCGGAAGGGGACATGGCGGAGGAGAAGGCGTTGATTTCGGTTCTGCGCGGAAAGGCGCAGGACGTTCCGCCGATCTGGCTGATGCGCCAGGCAGGGCGCTATCTTCCCGAATATCGCGACCTTCGCGCCACCGCGAAAAACTTTCTCGATTTTTGCTATTCGCCACCAAAGGCGGCGGAAGCGACCTTGCAGCCGATCCGACGTTTTGCCTTCGACGCGGCCATCCTCTTTTCCGACATTCTCGTCGTGCCCGACGCGATGGGACAGGAAGTCTCTTTCGAGAGCGGCGCGGGACCGCGGCTGAAACCGATCGAAACGCCGGATGAGATCGAACGTCTCGGCGCGTTCAGCATCGAGAAGCTTTCGCCGGTCTTCGAGACGATCGACCGTGTGAAAGGGGCGTTGCCATCCGGCGTCGCTTTCATCGGTTTTTGCGGCGCGCCCTGGACGGTGGCGAGCTATATGATCGCGGGCTGCGGCACGCCGGATCAGGCGCCGGCGCGGCTTTTCGCCTTTCACCATCCCGAAAGCTTCGCGAAATTGATCGACCGGCTTGTCGAGGCCTCGATCGACTATCTCGCCGGACAGCTCGACGCGGGCGTCGAGGTCGTGCAGGTTTTCGACAGTTGGGCGGGGGTGCTGCCGGCGCAGGAATTCCATCGCTGGTCGGCGGAGCCGATAAGGCGGATCGTCGCGGGCGTGAAGGCGCGCCATCCGCAAGCGACGGTTATCGCTTTCGTGCGCGGCGCCGATGCGCGATTGCCACGACTCGCCCAAACGCTCGGCGCAGATGGCTATGGGCTCGACACCGCGCTCGATCCGACTTGGGCCGTCGCGGAAACGGCGCCGAACGTCGCGCTGCAAGGCAATCTCGATCCGCTGGCGCTTGTCGCCGGCGGACCGGCGCTCAATCGCGAAATCGATTTCATTGTCGACGCTTTCAAAGGGCGACCGCATATTTTCAATCTGGGCCACGGCATTCTCCCGCAGACGCCGATCGAACATGTCGAGCGTCTCGTCGCGCGCGTGCGGCGAGAGAGAGCTTGACCATGTATCTTTGGATCAAGGCGCTGCATGTGATCGCCGTCATCTCCTGGATGGCGGGGCTTCTCTATCTGCCGCGGCTCTTCGTCTATCACGCGGAAAGCGGCAAAGGCCCGCAGGCCGAGACCTTCAAGATCATGGAGCGGCGGCTCTATCGCTACATCATGACGCCGGCGATGGCGCTCGCCTGGATCACAGGCCTCTATCTCGCGCTTGAAGGCGCGGCTTTGACGTCGGGATGGTTTCACGCCAAGGCGACATGCGTCATTTTGCTGACCGCCGCGCATCTTCATGACGGCGCGCTCCTGCGCCGTTTCGCGCAGGACGCCAATCTTCATTCGCCGCGCTATTATCGCATCCTCAACGAAATTCCGACGCTTCTGATGATCGGGATCGTCATTCTCGTGATCGTGAAGCCTTTTTGAGGAGAGGCCCGCCGCCCGTCCGGTCAGGGGCGGCGAGCTTGTCTCTTCTTGGATTTTACTTCGCTTTTCCCTTGAGACCGGCCGTTTTCGCGCCGCTAAAAGCCGGCGCCACGCAACTCTTGATTCTCGATTGGAAATTGTCTAAGTGAATCCTATCCCTTCGAGGCTCGTCTCTCTTTAAAGCGGCCCGCCGGAATTTCGCCGGCGCTCCGGGAAGCCCTTTCCCGCTCCGCCGCCGCTCCAGCCCTCTCAACCTTAAGCGACAATACCCAAGGCTCCTCCTTTATGCGGGAAATCAAACTCTCGGACTTGAAAGCCAAGTCCGCCGCCGAACTCCTTGCCTTCGCCGAAGAGCATGAAGTCGAAAACGCGTCGCTCCTGCGCAAGCAGGAGCTGCTCTTCGCGATCCTGAAGCAATTCGCCAGCCGCGACGTTGAAATCGTCGGCGAAGGCGTCGTCGAAGTGCTGCAGGATGGTTTCGGCTTCTTGCGCTCGCCCGACGCGAATTATCTCGCCGGGCCCGACGACATCTATGTCTCGCCCTCGCAAATCCGCAAATTCGGCCTGCGCACCGGCGACACGGTCGAGGGCATGATCCGAAGCCCGAAGGAAGGCGAACGCTATTTCGCGCTTCTCAAGGTCAATACGATCAATTTCGAAGACCCCGAGAAGGTGCGCCATAAGGTTCCCTTCGACAATCTCACGCCCCTCTATCCCGACGAGCGCTTGAAGCTCGAAATCGACGATCCCACGAAGAAGGATCTCTCGTCGCGAGTCATCGATCTCGTCGCGCCGATCGGCAAGGGTCAGCGCGCGCTGGTCGTCGCGCCGCCGCGCACCGGCAAGACCGTGCTCCTGCAGAATATCGCGCAGTCGATCACGACCAACCATCCCGAATGCTATCTGATCGTTCTCTTGATCGACGAGCGTCCAGAAGAAGTCACCGACATGCAGCGCTCGGTGAAGGGGGAGGTTGTCTCCTCGACCTTCGACGAGCCGGCGGTGCGCCATGTTCAGGTCGCGGAAATGGTGATCGAGAAGGCGAAACGCCTCGTCGAACATCGCCGCGACGTAGTGATCCTGCTCGACTCGATCACGCGCCTGGGGCGCGCCTACAACACCGTCGTGCCGTCGTCCGGCAAGGTGCTGACGGGCGGCGTCGACGCCAATGCGCTGCAACGGCCGAAGCGCTTCTTCGGCGCCGCGCGCAATATCGAGGAGGGCGGTTCGCTCACCATCATCGCGACGGCGCTCATCGACACCGGCTCGCGCATGGACGAAGTGATCTTTGAAGAGTTCAAAGGCACCGGCAACAGCGAGATCATTCTCGACCGCAAGGTGGCGGACAAGCGCGTCTTCCCCGCGCTCGACATCACCCGTTCGGGCACCCGCAAGGAAGATCTGCTGGTCGCGCCGGACATTCTCAAGAAGATGTATGTCCTGCGCCGCATCCTCAATCCGATGGGCACGGTGGACGCGATCGAATTCCTGCTCGGCAAGCTGCGCGAGACGAAGCATAATCAGGGTTTCTTCGATTCGATGAATACATAGGCAGAAATGCTGCGAAGCATTTCCTCTTATTGTGCAATGCAGCATTTCGAAGCATAGGTTGCGGCTGAGCGCTGTTTTATTGCCTCGCCTGCAGGAAAGCCTGTAGAGAAAACCGCGTTATTTCATGCGGCTCGCGGACGGCTCAATATGGGCGGCGATACGATTTTCGCGCTGGGGACGGGCGCCGGCCGCGCGGCCATTGCTGTCGTGCGGCTGTCGGGGCCGGATGTGAAGGCGACGCTCGAAGCAATGACGGGGAGGGCGCTTGAGCCCCGCCGCGCCACTTTCGCATTCCTTCGCGATCCCGATACCGGCGAGGCGCTTGATCAAGGCCTCGCGCTCTTCTTTCCCGCCCCGCATTCCGTCACCGGCGAGGATTATGGCGAATTGCATATCCATGGCGGCAGGGCGAGCGTCGAAGCGACGCTTTTGGCCCTTTCCGGCCGGCCCGGCTTGCGCGCGGCGGAGCCCGGAGAATTCGCCCGGCGCGGCTTCGCCAATGGCAAGCTCGATCTCTCGCAAGCCGAGGCGCTCGCTGACCTCATCGACGCGCAGACGCAGGCGCAGCGGCGACAGGCGCTGCGCGTCGCCGGCGGCGCCTTGCGGCGCAAGGTCGAGGGTTGGCGCGCCGCGCTGATCGAGGCGCTGGCGCTGATCGAGACGCAGCTCGATTTCAGCGACGAGGGCGATGTCGGGCTGCTGCCCCGAGAAAAGCTTGCCGCTCTGCTCGCGCCCGTCGCGGAGGAAATCGCAGCGGCGCTGCGCGCGGCGCCGGCCTCGGAGCGCATGCGCGACGGCTTTGCGGTGATGATCCTCGGCCGGCCCAACGCCGGCAAATCGACCTTGCTGAATGCGCTGGCGAGCCGCGACCTCGCGATCGTCTCGCCCATCCCCGGCACGACCCGCGACATGATCGAGGCGCATCTCGATATGGGCGGCCTGCCGGTGACGCTCGTCGATACGGCCGGCCTGCGGGAAGCGGCGGAGGAGATCGAGCGGATCGGCGTCGACCGCACGCTCGCGCGCATCGAGACCGCCGATCTCGCGCTCTGGCTATCGGCCGAGGGGGAAGAGCCGCCGCCGGGCGAAAAGGAAATTCTCTGCATTGCGACGAAGATTGATTTGCGTCCTGCGCCCCATGGCTGGATCGGGGTTTGTGGTTTGGGCGGCGAGGGCCTGCCGGCGCTTGTCGACGCCATCGTCGAGAGGGCCCAAGCGCGGCTTGGCGACGGCGGCGGCGCGCTGATCCTGCGCGAGAGGCATCGCAAAGCGCTCACGGCGGCGCTGTCCGGCGTCGTTGGCGCGGTCGAGCCGGACAAGGACATGGAATTCGCCGCCGAGGATTTGCGCCGCGCCGCCCGAGCGCTCGGGCGCGTCGTCGGCGCGGTCGATGTCGAGGAAATATTGGACGCGGTTTTCTCTCGTTTTTGCATCGGCAAATGAATATGTTTCACGTGAAACAGATGGGCGCATGAAAATATTCGATGTGATCGTCATCGGCGGCGGACATGCCGGCTGCGAGGCGGCGGCGGCCGCCGCGCGCCTGGGCGCCCGCACGGCGCTCGTCACCCAAAATCGCGCCCGCCTCGGCGAAATGTCCTGCAATCCGGCGATCGGCGGGCTCGGCAAGGGCCAGCTCGTGCGGGAGATCGACGCGCTCGACGGGCTGATGGGCCGCGTCGCCGACGCCGCCGGCATCCAGTTCCGTCTCCTCAATCGCTCCAAGGGTCCGGCGGTGCGCGGGCCGCGCGCCCAGGCCGACCGCAAGCTCTATCGCGCCGCCATGCAGGCGGCGCTCGCGGAAACGCCAAATCTCGCCATTCATGAGGAGGAAGTCGAAGACCTTCTCGTCGAAGCGCGAAGCGCCGTGGGCGTTTCGACGCGGGAAGGGGAGCTTCGCGCCGGCGCAATCGTTATCGCGACCGGCACCTTCCTCGGCGGCATGATCCATATTGGCGAGGAGCGCACGCCAGCGGGTCGCATGGGAGACAAGCCCTCTCTCGCCCTCTCGGCGCGCCTGCGCGCGGAAGGCTTCGCCGTTGCGCGCCTCAAGACCGGCACGCCGCCGCGCCTCGACGGCCGCACCATCCGCTGGGAGGCGCTGGAAGCGCAATGGGGCGACCCGGAGCCCGAGCCCTTCTCCTATCTCACGACGAGGATCGAGAACCGCCAGATCGCCTGCGCCATCACCCGCACGACGCAAGAGGCGCACAGGATCATTCGCGACGATTTGCACCGATCGCCCTTGCGCACCGGCGCCATTTCCGGCCCCGGCCCGCGCTATTGCCCCTCGATCGAGGATAAGGTGACGCGCTTTTCCGACCGCGACGCCCATCAGATTTTCCTGGAGCCCGAGGGCCTCGACGACGATACGGTCTATCCCAATGGCGTCTCGACCTCGCTGCCGCGCGCGACCCAACAGGCCTTTATCAACGCCATTCCTGGGCTGGAAGAAGCGCGCATTATGCGGCCGGGCTACGCCATCGAATATGATTACGTCGATCCACGCGAACTGACGGCGTCTTTAGAGACGAAACGCATCGGCGGGCTTTTTTTCGCCGGCCAGATCAATGGCACGACCGGCTATGAGGAGGCGGCGGCGCAGGGAATCGTCGCCGGGTTGAACGCCGCGCGCCATGCGGCGGGTGGGATGCCTGTGATCTTCGACCGCGCCGAGGCCTATCTCGGCGTGATGATCGACGATCTCGTCACGAGGGGCGTGAGCGAGCCCTATCGGATGTTTACGTCGCGCGCGGAATATCGGCTGTCGCTGCGCGCCGACAACGCCGACGAGCGCTTGACGCCGCGCGGGATCGACATCGGCTGCGTGGGCGCGGCGCGCGCGGCGCATTATCGAGATCGCGCCGAGCTTCTGGAGACCGCGCGGGCGCTTCTGCAGGCGCGCGACCTCACCTCGGCGGCGGCATTGCGCCACGGCCTTCCCGTCAATCAGGACGGGCTGCGGCGCAGCGCCTATGCGCTGCTCGCCTTTCCGGGAATTTCGACGGCCCGTCTCGCCGCCATCTGGCCGGAGCTTCAGGAGATCGACGCGGCGACCGCGGAGCGGGTGGAAACCGAGGCGCGCTACGCCGTCTATCTCGATCGCCAGCAGGCCGATATTGACGCATATCGACGCGACGAGGCCCTGGCGCTGCCGGAAGGCCTCGATTATGCGGCCATCGCCGGCCTGTCGGCCGAACTCAGAGGCAAGCTCGCCTTTCTGCGCCCGCGCACCATCGGCCAGGCGCAGCGCATTGACGGCATGACGCCATCGGCGCTCACGTTGCTTGCGGCGCGGGCCCGCCGCGCGTGAGCGGCGAGGCGTCGCGACGGAAAGCCATAGCGCTTTTTCCCGCTCTGCACGAAATCGAGCCAGAGCTGGAAGCCTATGAAGGGCTGCTTCGCCGGTGGCAAAAGACGATCAATCTCGTCGCTGCGGCGACGCTCGAAGACATCTGGATTCGGCATTTCGCCGATTCCGCCCAGGTTCACGCCGCCGCCCCCGAGATCAGGCGCTGGGCCGATATGGGGTCCGGCGCCGGCTTTCCCGGCCTCGTCACCGCGCTGCTATTGAAGCGCGAGTCTGGCGCGCATGTTCATCTCATCGAGAGCGATCAACGCAAGGCCGCCTTTCTGCGCGCTGTTTCACGTGAAACAGAAGCGCCGACTTCCATTCACGCCGAGCGCGCCGAAATCGTCCTTCCGCGCCTCGCTGATAAGATCGAAGGCGTCAGCGCCCGCGCCCTTGCCCCGCTAGAGAATCTGCTGCGCCTCGCCGAGGCCCCGCTCGCGGAAGGCGCCCTTGGCGTGTTTTTAAAAGGGGAAGACTGGGAAGATGAATTGACCGCCGTCGAACGCGCCGGTAATTTTATATGTGAGTCGGCGGAAAGCGGCACCCGCAAGGGCGCGCGAATCGTCGTCGTCCGACATAAGGCTCCCCCATTGTGATCAGTCGCCCGCCGCCGCGCATTTTCGTGCTGGCCAATCAAAAAGGCGGCGTCGGCAAGACCACGACGGCGATCAATCTCGGCACCGCGCTCGCCGCTGTCGGCGAAGACGTCCTGGTCATCGACCTCGACCCTCAGGGCAACGCCTCGACCGGGCTCGGCGTCGACCGGAAAAGCCGAGAGGTTTCCACCTATGACGTGCTGATCGGCGAATCGAGCCTCGCCGACGCCATCGTCGCCACCGCCGTGCCCCGCCTCTCCATCGCCCCTTCGACGCTCGATCTCCTCGGCGTGGAATTGGAGATCGCCAATGACAAGGACCGCGCCTTCAGGTTGAAACGCGCTTTCGCCGAACTCGCCGCCTCGGAACAGCATGAGGGCGAGCGGCGCTATTCCTATATTCTGATCGACTGCCCGCCGTCGCTCAACCTATTGACAATAAATGCTTTAGCGAGCAGCGACGCCGTCGTCGTCCCGCTCCAATGCGAATTTTTCGCGCTCGAAGGCCTCTCCCAGCTCCTGTCGACTGTCGATCAGGTCAAGCAGACGCTCAACCAGAAGTTGTCGATCCATGGCGTCGTTCTGACCATGTATGATCCGCGAAATAATCTCGCGGCCCAGGTCGCCGCCGACGTGCGCCGTTTCATGGGCGAAAAAGTCTATGACACGATGATTCCGCGAAACGTCCGGGTGTCAGAGGCGCCCTCGCATGGCAAGCCGGTGCTGCTCTACGACCTCAAATGTTCGGGAAGCCAGGCTTATCTCAAGCTCGCCTCTGAAGTGATCCAGCGCGAGAAACGGCTGCGCGCGGCCTAAGGGCGGAGCGAGGATCGCGTCTCGAGGAGGATGCTTGAGAAGTAAGTGCGAGGCGTTTCGCCGTTGGAGACGCGCCTATAGGGCGCTCCTCGCGGCGAGGGCGATCGTGTCAAATTAGATTGGCGACTCTGACAAAGAGAAAGGAACACGATTCATGGCGGAGGAACCGCGTCGCCGGCTCGGCCGGGGCCTCGCGGCGCTTCTCGGCGACGCGGCCGAAGATGCGCCGGCCGAGCGCCCCCGCGGCCAGCGCAAGGCGCCGATCGAATTCCTGCGTCCCAATCCGCGCAATCCGCGCATGGCCTTTCGCGAGGAGGATCTCGCCGAACTCGCCGCTTCCATCCGTGAAAAGGGCGTGATCCAGCCGATCGTCGTGCGCGCCCTCGTTGGCGTCGCCGACGCCTATGAGATCATCGCCGGCGAGCGCCGCTGGCGGGCGGCGCAGCTCGCGAGCCTCGCCGAAGTGCCGATCGTCATCCACGAGGCCGACGACAAGGAGGCGCTTGAGCTCGCCATTATCGAGAATGTCCAGCGCGCCGATCTCAATCCGATCGAAGAGGCGAAGGGCTATGAGCGGCTCGGCGCCGAATTCGGATATGCGCATGGCGACATCGCCAAGATCATCGGCAAGAGCCGTTCGCATGTCGCCAATATGATTCGGCTTTTGAACCTGCCCGAAGAGACCCGCAAACTCCTCAGCGAGGGCGCGATTTCGGCGGGCCACGCGCGCGCGCTGCTCGCCGTCGCCGAGCCCGCCGCGATCGCCGCTATTGCGCGGCGGATCGTCGATGAGGGCCTGACGGTGCGCGACGTCGAGCGGCTGGCGCAGGAGAAGGCGCATAAGCCACTGAGCCATGGCCCCCGGCCGCGCAAGGCGAAGGACGCCGATACGCAGGCGATCGAAAAGACGCTCGCCGACGCGCTCGGCATGCGCGTCGATCTGCGTCACGAAGGCGGTAAGGGCGAATTGCGCATTCGCTATGAATCGCTCGAGCAGCTCGATTCGCTCTGCCGCATGTTGAACGGATAATTTCTCTTCGATTGAAGGCGCAAAAAAACCGGCCTCGAAAAGAGGCCGGTTCGTTATTGCAGCAAGCTCTCGGGGTTTTAGTAATTCGCGAGCACCGGCGCCAGCATGCCGCCGCCGAAGCGATAGGTGAGGCCGGCGGAGACGACGAGCGGATCGATCTTCACGGCGGCCTTCACCGGAATGAAGATCGGATTGATCGCGCCGAAGTTCGAATTGGCGATGATATAGGCGTGGGCGTTCGGCTCCATCATGATGTATTTCACATCGACGTTCACGCCCCAATGTTCGTTGAACATATAGTCCGCGCCCGCCTGGCCGACGACGCCCCAGCTCGGGCTGATCGAGGCCGAATAGAAGCTCGCCGTCGCGCCCGGAATGCCGACATTGCTCGCGAAGGAGCCCGGAACGGTGGTGAGGCCCCAGCTGTTGTTGCCGGCGCGCGTGCCCCAGAAGGCGGTGAAATTCACGCCGACGCCGAGATAGGGCTGGAAGGCGCCGAAGTTCGTGAAGTGATATTGCAGCAGCAGCGACGGCGGGAACACCCAGGTGCGGGCGAGGCTCGAGCCGGCCAGAACGCCGGTTCCCTGAATGTGATGGTGAGAGACGCAGCAGATGGCTTCGATCGCCCAGTTCTTGTTCAGGTAATAGGCGACGTCGAGCATCGGAATGACCGACCAGGAGATGCTGGTGGTCGCGCCCGGCACGACGGTGCCCGGGCCGCCGCTGCGCAGCGTCGCGAGGCCGAAGGAGAGCGGGCCGCCCGCGCCCAAAACGACGGGATTGAGAGCGCCAGCGTCGTAAATCGTCGCGCCGCCGTCGAGCGGAATGACGCCGCCGACTTTAAGGCGAACCTGGAAAGGCTGATAAGTATCGACGACTGGCGGCGGCGGCGGAGCCTTGATGCTTGGCAGATCGGCGGCCTGGGCGGAGACGCTCACGGCCCCGATCACAAAAGCGGCGAGCGCGCCGCCAACAAAATTCTTCATCGGAACCCCCGTATTAAATTCTTCGGTCGACGGTCGACGCCCAGCGCCGATGTCCATGTCACGTTGCTATAAAATTTTGGTAATGCAACGGGCGTTGATCAAATATTGGGCTATGCGGAGCGCATTCTTCGCGGCTGTGGCTCCCAAGCAACAATCCCTTACAATATCTGTGAGATTCGGGCTCGCGTCTATGTTGCGACGCCACATTTTTTACCATTGCGAACCTTCCTCGCGCCGGTCGCGCGGGCTTGCCTGCCTTGCCGCCGCGCAGTAATCCTTGCCGCCATTCGCGTGGTTTGTCCCGCGGCGCCGCGCTCTGACAGGCGTCGCGCGAATAGCCCCGATCGACGCTTATGCGAGGACTTTTTGAGCGCGACCGAACCCGCCGTCACGCCGGAGCTGGCTCTCGCCCACGGCCTCAAGCCCGAGGAATATGAGCGCATCCTGAAACTCATCGGGCGCGCGCCGAGCTTCACCGAGCTCGGCATATTTTCGGCGATGTGGAACGAGCACTGTTCCTACAAATCCTCGCGCATCCATCTCCGCAAGCTGCCCACAAGCGCGCCCTGGGTGATTCGCGGCCCCGGCGAAAACGCCGGCGTCATCGACATCGGCGACGGCGACGCCTGCGTCTTCAAGATGGAAAGCCATAACCACCCGTCCTTCATCGAGCCCTATCAGGGCGCGGCGACCGGGGTGGGGGGCATATTGCGCGACGTTTTCACCATGGGCGCCCGGCCGGTCGCCTGTCTCAACCTGCTGCGCTTCGGGCGACCCGCGCATCCGAAGACCCGCCATCTCGTCGCCGGCGTCGTCGCGGGGGTCGGCGGTTACGGCAACAGCTTCGGCGTGCCGACGGTCGGCGGCTCGACGGAGTTCGACGCGGCTTACGACGGCAATATCCTCGTCAACGCCATGGCGGTGGGGCTCGCGCGCGCCGATTCGATCTTCTATTCGGCCGCCGCCGGCGTCGGAAACCCCATCGTCTATCTCGGCTCCAAGACGGGCCGCGACGGCATCCATGGCGCGACCATGGCCTCCGCCGCCTTCGAGGAGGACGCGGAGGAGAAACGCCCGACCGTCCAGGTCGGCGATCCTTTCTCGGAAAAGCTGCTGCTCGAAGCCTGTCTCGAACTCATGGCCTCGGGCGCGGTCATCGCCATTCAGGACATGGGCGCGGCCGGGCTCACGTCTTCCGCCGTCGAGATGGGCGCCAAGGGCAATCTCGGCGTTGAACTCGACCTCGACGCCGTCCCGTGCCGCGAAGAGGGCATGACCGCCTATGAGATGATGCTCTCCGAGAGCCAGGAGCGCATGCTCATGGTCCTGAAGCCCGAGCTTGAGGGCCAGGCGGAGGCGATTTTCAGGAAATGGGGGCTCGATTTCGCCATCGTCGGCAAGACGACGGACACGCTGCGCTTCGTCGTGAAACATCGGGGCGAGGTGAAGGCCGATCTCCCCATCAAGGAGCTTGGCGACGAGGCGCCCGTCTATGACCGGCCCTTTGCCGAGACGCCGAAGCCCGCCCCGATCGATCCCGCCTCCATCGCGCCCCCGGTCTCCAATCGCGACGCGCTCTTGAAACTGCTCGCGACCGCCAATCTTTGCTCCAAGCGCTGGGTCTTCGAGCAATATGACCATCTCATCCTCGGCAATAGCGTGCGGGCGCCGGGCGGCGACGCGGCGGTGATCAGGATCAAGGACGGGCCGAAGGGACTGGCGCTCACGACCGACGTGACGGCGCGCTATTGCGCCGCCGATCCCTATGAAGGCGGCAAGCAGGCGGTGGCGGAAGCCTGGCGCAACCTCACCGCGCGGGGCGCGACGCCGCTGGCGCTGACCGACAATTTGAATTTCGGCAATCCCGAGCGGCCGGAGATCATGGGCCAGTTCGTCGGCTGCCTTCAGGGCATCGGGGAGGCGGCGCGCGCGCTCGATTTCCCCATCGTGTCGGGGAATGTCTCCCTCTACAACGAGACGCAGGGCGCCGGCATTCTGCCGACCCCCGCCATCGGCGGGGTGGGCGTGATCGCAGATGTCGCCAAGGCGGCGCGGACAGGCTTCGCCCGCGAAGGCGATATCATCCTGCTCATCGGCGAAAGCCGCGGCTGGCTTGGCCAGTCGGCCTATCTCCGCGATATTTGCGGGGAGAGCGAAGGCGCGCCGCCGCCGGTCGATCTTGCGGCCGAGCGCCGCAATGGCGACTTCGTCCGCGATCTCATTCTCTCAGGCCGAGTTACGGCGGCGCATGATCTTTCCGACGGGGGCCTCGCCGTGGCGCTCGCCGAAATGGCGCTTGCGGGCGGTCTTGGGGCGGAAATCGCCGCGCTGCCGCATGGGCCCGCCCACGCTATTCTCTTTGGCGAGGATCAGGCCCGCTATCTCGTCGCGGTCGAGAGCGAGGAAGCGGCCGAAGCGCTTCGGGGCAACGCCGCCACGGCGGGCGTTCCGGTTTTCCTGCTCGGCCGCGTCAAGGGAAAGGCGTTGATTCTTCCGGGCGAGACGCCAATATTGCTCGGTGAGCTCCACAACGCGCATGAAACGCCCCTGCCGGCTTATATGGCGGGCGACGACCGCGCCTTCTCCAGCAAGGACTGAACGAAACATGCCGATGCCCGCCGCCGAGATCGAACGCCTCATCAAAGAGGCCATTCCCGACGCCAGCGTGCAGCTCACCGCGCTCGCCGACGACAATGACCACTGGTCGGCGACGGTCGTGTCGGAAGCCTTTCGCGGCCTCTCGCGGGTCAAGCAGCATCAGATGGTCAACGCCGCCTTCGGCGGCAGGCTCGGCGGCGAGCTTCACGCGCTCGCCTTGACGACGCGCGCGCCCTAACGACACATGCACCGGCGGCGCCTTGAACGCCGCGTAAAAGGACGATCCAAATGTCGGATGACGTAAACGCCCGCATCAAGAATGAAATCGAATCGAGCGATGTCGTGCTCTTCATGAAGGGCACGCCGCAAGCGCCGCAATGCGGCTTCTCGATGCAAGTGGTGCAGATCCTCAATCAGCTCGGCGTGCCCTATAAGGCGATCAATGTCCTCGCCGACGGCGGCATTCGCGAGGGGATCAAGGCCTATTCGAACTGGCCGACGATTCCGCAGCTCTATGTGAAGAACGAATTTATCGGCGGCTGCGACATCACGCGCGAACTCTTCCAGACCGGCGAACTTGCCGCGCTTCTCGACAAGGAGGGCGTGCCGCACGCCTAAGCTTGCAGCAAGCTTAAACGAGACAGACGTTTTTCTTAAGACGCGCGGCCCATCTGAGCCGCGCGTTTTGCGTTTGTCGGTCCTCGCGTGGACCGATCTTTTGCTCCCTCATTGGTCCCATAAGCAAAATTTTCCTATTTTCCACCTTTTTATGACAAACATATGAACCATCGTATAGCCGATGGCGCGAAGCGACGCATCGATCAAACGCCGCGCCGACGATGGAGGACATGATGTCGTTGAAATTCGCATTCTCGACGGTTCTCGCCGCCGCGCTTGGCGTGACGCTCTTGGCCGCGCCGGCCTCCGCGCGCGATCGCCATTATGATTTCGATCAGGCGTGGGGCGATTCGGTCCGGCGGCACCAGCGCGACGAAGCGCTCAGCGCGCCGACGGTCGACGTCATGCGCCAGCGTCCGAACGAGGTCTTTAATCCCTATATGACGCCGCATGATCCGCGCGGCCTCATCATCCTCGAAGGCGCCCGCTAGAGCGCGCTGCGAAAAAGTGGATACCGGTTTTTCGCGCAGACCGCGCTCTACGCTATTAGAACCGATCACGTTATCTGCATTTGGGCGTAATCGCCCAAATGCCGCGTGATCTAGAGCGTCGCCTTCATTCGCGGTGAAAATCGGCGGCTCCGGCGCTAGAGCAGGTTCCGAAAAAGTTGACAGGCTTTTTCGACGAGAACCTGCTCCAATATTTTGATTTTGAGCGATTCCTTATCGATCACATGATTCCATGTGATCGGGAAGCGCTCTAGCGTCGGAGCCGCTTTTTCTCGCCGTTTGATTTCGCGCGGCGCTTGCGCCACTGTCGGTCATGGCCTCGTTCCTTTTCAGCTTGCGCGCATGCCGCGCCGTCGCGTTTGACGAAAGGCCGCGCGCCCGATGACGAAGACCGCCGCGCCGCTCGTCGTGACGCAGGGCGATCCTTCGGGAATAGGGCCGGAAATCCTTCTTAAGGCCTATCTCGCGCGCGACGATTACGGCTTGCCCCCGTTTTTTCTTCTTGCCGATCCCGCGCATATCGCCCGCGTCGCGGGCGAGCTTCAACTCGACGTCAAGATCGAAGCGACGGCGCCAGATAAAGCCTGCAAGACATTCGCGCATGCGCTGCCCATCGTCTCGCTTGACTATGACGTGCGCGGCTTTCCCGGTCGCCCCGATCCGGCGGACGCCGCTTCGACGATAAGCGCCATCGAGCGCGCGGTGGCATGCGTCGTTAAAGGCGACGCGCGCGCGCTCGTCACCAATCCGATCTCGAAGTCCGCGCTTTACGACGCAGGCTTCGCGCATCCCGGCCATACTGAATTTCTGGCGACGCTGGCGCATCGCCATTATGGCGGCGCGCGGCGCGCCGTGATGATGATCTGGGCCGAAGAGCTCGCCGTCGTGCCGATCACGATTCATATTCCGCTTTCCGACGCGCCGAAGCGATTGACGCGCGACCTCATCGTCGAGACGGGCGAGATCGCCGCGCGCGATCTCGCCGCGCGCTTTCATATCGAGAAGCCGCGACTCGCATTCGCCGGGCTCAATCCGCATGCCGGCGAGAATGGCGCGCTCGGGCGCGAGGAGATCGACGTTATCGCGCCGGCGATTGCGACATTGCGCGCGCGCGGCGTCGAGGCTTCCGGTCCGCATCCCGCCGATACGATGTTTCACGCTGCGGCGCGCGCGACATATGATGTCGCGCTCTGTCCGACGCATGATCAGGCGCTGATCCCGATCAAGACGCTCGCCTTCGAGCGCGGCGTCAATGTCACGCTCGGCCTGCCTTTCGTGCGCACCTCGCCCGATCACGGTACGGCTTTCGACATCGCCGGGCGCGGCGTCGCCGATCCGAGGAGTCTGATCGAGGCGATCCGGCTCGCGGGACGAATCTCATAAGCGATGGACGCGCTGCCGCCCTTGCGCGAAATCGTCGCGCGCTACGGACTTGATGCGAAGAAATCGCTCGGCCAGAATTTCCTTTTCGATCTTAATCTCACGGCGCGCATCGCGCGCGCCGCCGGCCCGTTCGACAATGTGACCGTGGTCGAAATCGGACCCGGCCCCGGCGGGTTGACGCGCGCGTTGCTGGCGCAAGGCGCGTATGTCGTCGCGATCGAGCGCGATGCGCGTTGCCTGCCGGCGCTTGAAGAACTCGCCGCGCATTATCCCGGCCGCCTCACCATCGTCGAAGGCGATGCGCTCGAGATGGATGTCGCAGCGCTTGCACGGACCCATGCGCCTGTCGCTGACAACGCCAAGGTCGCCCGCATCTGCGCCAATCTTCCCTATAATGTCGCAACCGCGCTTTTGACGAAATGGATCGAGGCGGAACCCTGGCCTTCGGTCTTCGACCGCTATGTGCTGATGTTTCAAAAAGAGGTCGCGCAGCGCATCGTCGCCACGCCGAAAGAGCGCGCGGACTATGGCCGCCTCGCGGTGCTGTGCGGCTGGCGCACGAAAGCGCGCACCCTGTTCGACGTATCGCCCGCGGCTTTCACGCCGCCGCCGAAAGTGACTTCTTCCGTCGTCGAGCTTGTTCCAAATCCCGCGCCGCTCGCATGCGACGCCCGCGCATTGTCGCGCGTGACGCAGGCCGCTTTCGGGCAGCGGCGCAAGATGCTGCGGCAGAGTTTGAAATCGCTTGGCATCGACGCCGCCGCGCTCCTCGCGGCGACGGGAATTGAAGAAACGAAACGCGCGGAAGAGATCGATGTTGCGGGCTTTGTGGCGCTCGCGCGGGAATTGTCGCGCGTTGCGCGATGAAGCCACATCCGCGAGTCTTTACGCGAATGAAGCCTTAAGGAAGCCAAGGCCGCCGGGCGGAATGGCTAATATGGATGATTTCGATCGACGCTCCTTGGGCGCGATAGAAAATCTTATATGCGGATTTGGGAACGAATTTGACGAATATTCCGCGCTGTTGCGTCCGCATGCCAACGCCGGGATTGTCGGCGATGAGAAGGATCGCGTTACCTAATCTTGCGGCGACGAGTCGCTTCGCTTGCGGAGAACGTTCGGCGAGATAGGCGTATATTGAAGCAAGGTCGCGCTGCGCGCGTAGCGCATAGCGAATTTTTACGCCGTGAATTTCTTCCACAGCGTCGCCATTTCCTCAGCCGAGGCGAAGTCGCCGCGCTCGGCCTCGGCCAATCCTTCCAAGACCGCCGCTTCTTCTTCAGGCGCCATCGCGTAATGGCCGGCGCGCGCCGCTTCGATCTCGCGCGCGGCCTCGGCCAGAGCCTCCTGGTCTTCGGCCGGCCAGCTCTCGATCACGGGCAGCATTCGCTGGAGAGCGTTGATCATGCCCGTAACATAGCATGAAAAGGACGGGCGGCGAAGCGACGGCGCGCCTCACTCGCTCAGCAATTGCGCGACGAATTTCTCGATTTCCTTTTCGCGCCTTGGCCGTCGCTGGCGCTCGGCGCGCAGGATCGCGATCAGATCGTCGAAGGCGCGCTGCAGATCGTCATTGACGATCACATAGTCGTAATCCTTCCAGCGCGCGATTTCCTTGCGGGCGTTGTCCAGCCGCTTTTCGATCGCTTCGCGCGGATCCTCGGCGCGCCGCTCCAGCCGCGCGCGCAGTTCTTTCATCGACGGCGGCAGGATGAAGACGGTCACCGTATCGGCGCCCAGCTTCTCGCGCACCTGGCGCGTGCCCTGATAGTCTATGTCAAAGAGGCTGTCGCGGCCCTGCGCCAATATCTCTTCCACCGGCGCGCGCGGCGTGCCGTAGAAATTGCCGTGCACCTCGGCCCATTCCAGAAGTTCGCCGGCGTCGCGCATCGCGACGAAACGCTTTTCAGAGATGAAGCTGTAATGAATGCCGTCGACCTCGCTCGATCGGCGCGTGCGCGTCGTCACCGAAATTGAGAGCGTGAGGTCGAGATCGCGATCCTGCAGCAGCATGCGCGTCAGCGTCGTCTTGCCCGCGCCAGAGGGCGAGGAAAGAATGAGAACGATGCCGCGGCGGCTGGAGGGGGTCGGAGGCATGATGTCTTGAAAGCGAGTGCCGAAATAGCGGGTACTGAGTAGTGAGTAGGAGCGCGTCTGTCTACTCGCCGCTCACTCTATGTTCTGCGCTTGCTCGCGGAACTGTTCGACTTCGACCTTCAATTCGAGGCCGATCGCCGTCAGCGCCGCGTCGTTGGATTTGGCGCAAAGCGTATTGGTTTCGCGCGACAGTTCCTGCGCGAGGAAATCGAGACGCCGCCCGATGGGTCCGCCGGCGGCGATGAGTTTCCGCGCGCTTTCGATATGGGCCTTGAGCCGGTCGAGCTCCTCGCGAATGTCGGCCTTGACCGCGAGCAGCACGGCTTCCTGATGCAGCCGCGCCGGATCGAGCGTTTCGGCGTTTTCGAGAAGCCGCGCGAGCTGCTGCGCGAGCCGGACGCGAATGGCCTCGGGCTGGCGGGCCGGCGCGGCGTCGGCTTGCGCCGAGAGCGCGCCGATGCGCTCGAGCCTTTGTGAAAGCACCGCGGCGAGCGCCGCGCCTTCCGTCTTGCGCGAGGCAAGAAGCGCGTCGAGCGTTTCGTCGAGCGTCGCGAGAATCTGCGCTTCGAGTTCCGCGCGTTGCGCTTCCGTAAGCTCCGGCTCGGCGATTTCGATGACGCCGCGCACGGCGAGGAGCCCGTCGAGCGTCGCCGGGCCGATATGCGCCGGCGGCGGCGTCTCGGCGAGGGCGGCGAGCAGTCCCGCGAGCGCCTTATGGTTGAGCCGGGCGGTCTGGCCCTCGTCCTCGCGCTTCGCCGCGAGATTGACGAAGACCGCGCCGCGGGCGAGACGCGCGGCGATTTTCTCGCGCGCCTTGATCTCCACCGCCTCGAAATCCGGAGGCGCGCGCAAGCGCAGATCGAGCCCCTTGGCGTTGACGCTCTTGATCTCCCAGGCGTAGCGCCAGGAGCCGAGATTGGTGGCGAGGCTTCCCTGGGCGCGGGCGAAGCCCGTCATGCTGAAGACGCTCATGCGGAAAGATCGGCTCCGGGCGCTAGATCACGCTGCATTTGGACGGTTCCGCCCAAATGCGGATAAGGCGATCGATTCAAAAGGCGGCGCGCTTTACGCGAAAAACCGGACTCCACTTTTTCGCAGCGCGCTCTGTGTGAATGGCGGCGAATATTAGCGCAACGCGGGCGCCGCCGCGGGCACGGTCTTGGCGGAAGTCAAATCCCAGCTCTTGTCGCGCAGCGGATCGAGCGGCGTGCCCTCGGAGGCGTCGAAGGCGCGCGGGCGCAGGGGCCGGCCGCCGACGGGCGCCAGCGCCGTTGG
>NZ_JAZHYN010000039.1:0-30452 GCF_036576025.1 Methylocystis borbori
GGCGGCGGTTGGGGCGGCCGTCATTGGGGCGGCGGCTGGGGCGGCCGTCCTTGGGGGGGCGGCTGGGGTTATAATCGCCCCTGGCGGCCCTATTACCGGCGCGCCTATTGGGGCGGCGCCTGGCCCTGGTACGGCGCAGGCCTCGCCGGCGCGGGCCTTGGCTGGGGTTGGCCCTATTACTCCAACGCCGGCTACTATGGCGACAGCTGTTATCGCTTGCGCCGCGTCTGGACCAGTTGGGGCTGGCGGCGCCAATGGGTGAATGTCTGCGACGGCTGGAACTATAGCGGCGCTGGCTACAATGGCTGGGGCGGCGGTTGGGGCGCCGGCTGGGGCTGGGGCGGCTGGTGATAAGATGGTTTCTCGACAAGCGCCCTCCCGGCGACGGGAGGGCGTTTCAGTTTGGGCGAAGCCTTGGCGACACTGTTGCGGCGCAGCAGATAATGACTAGATTGGGCCTGTTTTCTTAACGAGGCCACGCCATGCCGTCAGGCGACAACGCTCCCCTACACGCTCGCGTCATCATCGTCGGCTCCGGGCCGGCGGGCTATACCGCCGCCATCTACACGGCCCGCGCACTGCTCGAACCCGTGCTGATCGCCGGCTTCGACCAGGGCGGCCAATTGATGATCACCACGGACGTCGAGAATTATCCGGGCTTCGCCGAGCCGATCCAAGGTCCCTGGCTCATGGAGCAGATGCGCCAGCAGGCCGAGCACGTCGGCGCGAAGCTCGTCTCCGACCATATCGTCGAGGCGCGGCTCGACAAGCGGCCGTTCACGCTCGTCGGCGACAGCGGCAGGACCTATACATGCGACGCGCTCATCGTCGCGACGGGCGCCAAGGCGAAATGGCTGGGCCTCCCCAGCGAGGAGAAGTTCAAGGGCTTCGGCGTCTCCGCCTGCGCGACCTGCGACGGATTCTTCTTTCGCGGCAAGAAGGTCATCGTGGTCGGCGGCGGCAATACGGCGGTGGAGGAGGCGCTCTACCTGTCCAATCTCGCCGAGCATGTGACCATCGTGCATCGTCGCGACGAATTCCGCAGCGAGCGGGTCCTCGTGCAGCGGCTGCTCGCCCAGAAAAATATTTCCGTGCTGTTCAACCATGTGATCGACGAAATCGTCGGCGACGAAAATCCGCCGAGCGTCACCGGCGCGCGGCTCAAAAACGTCTCGACCGGCGCGACGCATGAGCTTGCCGTCGACGGCGTCTTCGTCGCCATCGGCCATTCGCCGGCTTCGGAACTGTTTCGCGGGCAGTTGACGATGAAGCCCTCGGGCTACATCGCCGTCGAGCCCGGAACGACCCGCACCAATATTCCGGGCGTCTTTGCGGCCGGCGACGTCGCCGACGAAGTCTATCGACAGGCCGTGACGGCGGCGGGCCTCGGCTGCATGGCCGCGCTCGAAGTCGAGAAATTTCTGCTCGACGCGCCGATCCCGGCGGAGAAGGAAATCGCCTGAGGCGTTGCATTCCCCTCCCCCCGCCTGCGGCGGGGAGGCGTTAGGGGTGGGGGGCCAAATGAACGACAAAACGGATCGTTCAGACCCTCGAACGCCGCGTGCTCGAAGACTGCGACGCGAAGCGACGCCGGCAGAACGCAACCTCTGGACGCAGCTCAGACAGCTTGAAATCGGGGCCGTCCCCCGACAGGACCCGATCGGCCCCTATTTCGCGGATTTCGCGTGTCATCGCACGCGCATCGTCGTCGAGATAGACGGCGCGCAACATGGTTTCGATGATGAACGCCTGCGTGACGAAAAGCGGACGCGCTTTCTTGAGACAACCGGCTATCCTGTGCTGCGGTTTTGGAATCACGAAGTTCTGCGCGATCTTGAAAGCGTTGTGGACACGATCTGCGCCGCGCTCTACCAAGCGCTAGAGCCCCCCACCCCTAGCCCCTCCCCGCCGCAAGCGGGGGGAGGGGAATGAGGCGCAGAGCAACCAAGCGCGATGTCCGACCTCCTTCTCGAACTCTTTTCCGAAGAAATTCCGGCGCGCATGCAGCGGCAGGCGGCGGACGACCTCAAGCGCCTCGTCACCAACGCGCTCGTCGACCGCGGCCTCGCCTATGAGGGCGCGGCCGCCTACGCCACGCCGCGCCGCCTCGCGCTGCAAATCGTCGGCCTGCCTTCGCGCCAGCCGGATCTGCGCGAGGAGCGCAAGGGGCCGCGCGTCGGCGCGCCGGAAGCGGCCATCGCCGGCTTTCTCAAAAGCGCCGGCCTCGCCGCGCTCGACCAGGCGAGGATCGAGAAGGACAAGAAGGGCGCCGAGTTTTATCTCGCGGTCATCGAACGCGCGGGCGCGCAAACCATCGACGTGCTCGCCGACATTCTGCCGGCGATCGTCAAGAGCTTTCCCTGGCCGAAGTCGATGCGCTGGGGCGCGGCTTCCGAGCGCACGGATTCGCTGCGCTGGGTGCGCCCGCTCCATTCCATCGTCGCGACCTTCGGGCCGGAGACCGAGGCGCCCGACATCGTGCGCTTCGAGGTCGACGGAATTATCTCGGGCGATACGACCTATGGCCATCGCTTCCTGGCGCCGCAGCCGATCCGGGCGAAGCGTTTCGAGGATTATGCACTCTCGCTCGACCGCGCGAAGGTCGTGATCGATCCGGCGCGCCGGCGCGACATCATTCTCCATGACGCCAAGGACCTCGCCTTCGCGCAGGGGCTGGAGCTTGTCGAAGACCCCGCGCTGCTCGAGGAAGTCGCCGGGCTCGTCGAATGGCCCGTGACGCTGATGGGCAGGTTCGACGAGAGTTTCCTCGCCATTCCGCCGGAAGTGATCCGCGCCACGATCAGGGTGAATCAGAAGTGCTTCGTGCTACGCAAGGATGACGCGCTCACCAACCGCTTCATCCTCGTCTCGAACATAGAAGCCAGCGACGGCGGCGAAACGGTCGTCGCCGGCAATGAGCGCGTCATCGCCGCGCGGCTCTCGGACGCGAAGTTCTTTTACGAGACCGATCTCAAATTGAGGCTCGAAGAGCGGCTGCCGAAGCTCGACAACATCGTCTTCCATGAAAAGCTCGGGACGCAGGGCGAGCGGGTGAAGCGCATAGCGGCGCTGGCGAAAGAGCTTGCGCCGATCGTCGGCGCCGACGCTGAAAAGGCGGAACGCGGGGCGACGCTCTGCAAGGCCGATCTCGTCTCCGAAATGGTCGGCGAATTTCCCGAGCTGCAGGGGCTGATGGGCCGCTATTACGCAGCGGCGCAGGGCGAGGACGCGAGCGTCGCCGCCGCCTGCGAAGAACATTACAAGCCGCAGGGACCGAGCGACCGCATCCCGACCGATCCCGTATCGATCGCGGTGGCGCTCGCCGACAAGCTCGACACGCTCGTCGGCTTCTGGGCGATCGACGAGAAGCCGACGGGAAGCAAGGACCCCTATGCGCTGAGAAGAGCGGCGCTGGGCGTGATCAGGATCGTGCTCGAGAATGAGTTGCGGCTTACGTTACTTCCCATCGTCCGAATCACTCACGCTCGAATTATGGAAACGCAGCAGAGCATTTTCATTAGAAAAGCTCACACTCTCGCTTCGGAAGTAGATTCAGCAACTGGCCGAGAAGACGTCGCAGAAGAAATGGTGACACACCTTGGAAGTAACTTAATTCCAGAAAACCCCGATCATCCAAATGAGCCAACCTTTCTTGAGCATGAACGTTTCCGCTTCTTCATAGATGAGACAGCGTCTGCGCTCCTCGAATTTTTCGTCGATCGCCTCAAGGTCTACTTGCGCGACAAGGGGGCGCGATACGATCTGATAGATGCGGCGCTCGGGGCTGTTGCGGAAGCTGAAGCCCCTAGCCCCTCCCCGCAGGGGGGAGCGGAGCAGGCGCCGCTACAGGACGATCTGCTCATGATCACGCGCAAGGTCGAGGCGCTCGACAAATTCCTCTCCACCGACGACGGCAAAAACCTGCTCAGCGGTTATCGCCGCGCCGTCAATATTCTCAAGATCGAGGAGAAGAAGGACGGGCCGGACGCCTATGCGCAGCGCCACGCGCCCAACCTGCGCATCGAGCCGCAGGAGCATAAGCTCGCCGCCGCCATCGCCCGCGCGCGCGAAGAGACCGCCGAACATCTGAAGCAAGAAGATTTCGCCGGCGCCATGCGCGCGCTCTCGAAGCTGCGCGCGCCGGTCGACGCCTTTTTCGACGATGTGACGGTCAACGCGGAGAACGCCGATCTGCGCCTCAACCGCCTGCGCCTGCTCGCCGAGCTGCGCCGCGTGATGACGGGCGTCGCCGATTTCGGCAAGATCGCGGGAGAGACAGGAGCGGCGTGAAGGATTTCCTCATCCTGAGGAGCAAGCGAAGCTTGCGTCTCGAAGGACGAGGAAATCCGGACGTTCTTGAAATTCGCCCTCGTCCTTCGAGACGTCGCCTTCGATCTCGGGCCTGCCCGAGATCGACCTTAAATTCGCAAGTCGGGTAAACCCGACTTGCGGGCGCTCCTCAGGATGAGGGCGAATTCTTACGCCCCGTTGCCCGTAAAATTGCGCGGCGCGGGCGAGATGATCTTGGCGGCGCCGCCGCCGATCTCGAGCACCGACAGGCCGCGATCATTGCCGCCGTCAGAGCGGAAGCGGAAGACGCCGTCGGCGCCGTTGAAGCCCGACGGATTGGTCAGCACATTTTCCGAATAGCGTTGCGAGCCCTGCGAGCGCGACAGCGCGATGGCGAGCGACACGGCGTCATAGGCGAGCGTCGCGACGCGCGCCGGATCGGCCCCGTATTTCGCCTTATAGCGCTGCGCGAAGGCGTTGAAGCCGGCGTTCTCGGGCGCCGTGAACCAGGCGCCTTGCAGCGCCGGCAGGCTCAGCGTGCGCGCGTCGTTCCAGAGGCCCGTGCCGAAAATCTGCACCTTCTTGGAGTCGATGCCATTGGCGACCAGCTCCTTCGACACGGCGGTCATCGCCTCGGCCTGCTCGGGAATGAAAAGCGCGTCGAACTGATCGCGCGCGGCCGCGAGGCGCTTGACCGAGTCCGCCGGCGCGCCGGGCTTGTAGCGCTCGATCACCGGCACGCGAACGCCGTAATTCGCGGCGCTCTGCTGGAACTGCGCCATCGCTACCGTGCCGTAGTCATTTTCGGGGACAAGCGCGGCGATGGACTTTTTGCCGCGCTGCGAGGCGAAATTCACGCCGCGATCGACATAGCCCTCGACGGGGAAGGAGAGGAGATAGCTGCCGCGCGTCGCCGCCGAGGCGTCGGTGGAAAAAGCGATCATCGGCTTGTTGGCGGCGCGGGCGACGCGGCTCGCTTCCTTCACGCCGGCCCCGAAGACCGGCCCGAGGATGATCTCCGCCCCCTCATTGATCGCGGCCTGCGTCGCCGCCGCCGCGCCCGCCGGGGTGGAGCGGTCGTCTTTGACGAGAATGGTCACGTCATTGGCGCCGCTGTCGGCATAGGCGAGCTTGGCTGCGTTGCGCAGCGAGGCGCCGACGGAAGAAGGTCCGGACGGACCCGTCAAAGGCACGATCAGGCCGATCTTCACCGCGCCATTGCCAATGGCTTCATTTTCGGCGGGCGCGGCGTCGGTCGAGCCGGAGAGCTTCAAATCGCGCGCGCCGGGCGCGCCCGGCAAATTGCCGGGATGGCAGGCGGCGAGCGCCGCCGCGCAGCCGACAAGCGCCGCGCGCTTTACGACGGAAGCGCCCCAACCCGCGCTCCAGGCCGAGCGCCATGCGCGCGCCCGCGCGAGAGCTATGAAAACCGGCATAGAGAAACCCCCTGCGCCCATAGAACCCATTTTGGCGCGCCTGACGACGCGCTAAAGGTCCGTCTACCTAGCCGAAAGTCAATAGACGGTCCATTTGGAAGAATTGCGGCTTTATGCCGAAACTGGCGCTTGTCCTGTTAAACGAACACATAGTATCTTAAAAAGAACAGATAGACCCGTGGTGAGCAAATGACCAATGACGCCGACGCCGCGCCCGCGGGAAGCTACGCCGCCTTCGGCCTGCGCGCCGAGGCGGAGAGAATCGAGCCGGGCCTTCACCTTGTCGCGACTCCCATCGGCAATCTGAAGGATATTTCCTTCCGGGCGCTCTCGACGCTCGCCGCCGCCGACGCCGTCGTGGCCGAGGATACCCGCGTCACCAAGACGCTGCTCGCGCATTACGGGATTTCGACGCCGCTCGTCGCCTATCACGAGCATAACGCCAAGGTGATTCGTCCGCATCTCCTCGCCCGGCTCGAAGCCGGGGCGACGCTGGCCCTCGTTTCCGACGCCGGCACGCCGCTTGTCTCCGATCCCGGCTTCAAGCTGGTGCAGGAGGCGCTGGAGAAGGGCGTGCACGTCACTTCCGTCCCTGGCCCTTCCGCCGTTCTCGCGGCGCTGGTGGTGGCGGGCCTGCCGACCGACCGCTTCTTCTTCGAGGGCTTTCTGCCGCATAAAAGCGGGCCGCGCCGCGCGCGGCTCGCCGAGCTTGCGGATATTCCCGGCACGCTGGTGTTTTTCGAAAGTCCGCGCCGGCTCGCCGAGACGCTTTCGGATTGCGCCGCCGTGCTCGGCCCGCGCGACGCCGCCGTCGCCCGCGAATTAACGAAGATATACGAGTCCGTCCGGCGCGGCGCGCTCGACGAGCTTGCCCGGGCGCTCGCGAGCGAGGAGCCGCCCAAAGGCGAGATCGTGCTGCTTGTCGCGCCCCCGGCGGAAGGCGCGGCGCAAGTCGCGGCCGCGGAGCTCGATTCAAGGATCGAAGAGGCGCTGACGGCGCATTCGGTGAAGGACGCGGCGAGCGTCGTCTCCGCCGCGACCGGCCAGCCGCGCCGGCAGGTCTATGCGCGGGCGCTGGAGCTTGCGGCCGGACGGGGGAAGTGAGTGGACGTAATTTACCCTCCCCCGTCTAGAAGCAGGATAGGCGCCCCTCTCCCACGGGAGAGGGTGGCTGCGAAGCAGCCGGGTGAGGGGTAACAATCAGCCGATCAATATTGTAACCCCTTCTCCGACCCGGCTTCGCCGGGCCACCTTCTCCCCAAGGGAGAAGGAAGCGCGCCCTTTCTTGAGACAAGCGATGGAGCAGAACCGCGCCCGCCGCGCCGCCTATGCCTATGGCCTGCGCGCCGAGACCGTCGCGACGCTGTGGCTGCGCGCGCGCTTCTATAAAATTCTCGCGCGTAATTTTCGCGCCCATGGCGGCGAGGTCGATATCGTTGCGCGGCGCGGCCACACCATCGTCTTCGTCGAGGTGAAGGCGCGCGGCGATCTCGACAACGCCGCCATCGCCATCACCCCGCAAAAACAGCGCCGCTTTTCGCAGGCGGCGGGCCGCTGGCTCGCCGCCAACCCCTGGGCGATCAATTACACTTTGCGCGCCGACGCGATTTTCGTCGCGCCGGGGAAATTCCCGCGCCATCTCGAAAACGCCTTTGAGCTGCGCGTCGGCTGACGCGCCGCGCGCCTTACGCGGTCTGAATAAACCGCCGCTCAAAACCCTCCAGCGCCGCCGCGGTCAAGACGCCAGACTTGAACGCATGCGTGTCGAGATTGATTCGATTCGGCAAATCCTCGACGTCGCGATGCGGGGTATGCCCATGCACGATCACCTTGCCGAACGACTCGCCGCAGTCGAGAAATCCCTCGCGAATCCACAAGAGATCATACGGGTCCTGCCGATGCAGCGGCGCGCTGCGGCGCACGCCGGCATGGCAGAAGAAATAGCCGCCATATTCCGCCCAAAGCGGCGTCTCTTCGAGAAAGCGGCGATGCTCCTGCGGAAAATGCGCGAGAAACTTCTCGCGAACGCGCGCCGCCCCGCCTTGCGCGAACTCCTCGCCGGCGTCGACTCCATAAGAATGGAGCGTCGTCAGCCCGCCATTGACCGCCCATGCGTCGAGCGTCTCGGCGTCGTCAAGGAAGCGCAGCATCGTTTCTTCATGATTGCCGCGCAGGGTGACGATCGGCGTCGGGAAATTTCCGGCGGACAGCCGCTTCAAAACGCCGTTCGAGCCGAGTCCGCGGTCGACATAATCCCCGACAAAAACGGTGACGGCCTGTTCGCAGCGGCGCGCCGCCATGTCTTCGGCGATCGCTTCGGCAAGAACATGCAGAAGGTCGGCGCGGCCGTGAACGTCGCCGATCGCGTAAAGGCGCATGCCGGGCGGAGCCTCGGCGGTTCTCAAAGCGGAAGGAGAGGAATATGTCGCCATGACTCTTCATTTAGCATCGCCGCGCCGCTTGACGAGCCATAGGGGAACGGGTGGCCTTATTGGCGGGGCCGTCTGTGGCCCTTTGCGCTCGTCGCTCCCGCGCTGACAATGCAGCCAGAAGGCAAGGGGCGATCGAGAGCATGTCGTATTTGAAAAAGGTTTTTCATTATGCGGCGCGTCTCGCGCGGATCTTCGCCTTCGCCATGACCTTTGCCCTCTGCGCGCCCGCTTTTGCGGAGACGCCGGACGAAACCTACAAGGCGCTCGGCCTCGCGAAGACCGCCTCGCCCAAGCAGCTCTATGACGCGCTGACGAAGCGCTATTACGACGAGGCGCAAGGCGCCGGCAAAGGCTCTCTTTCGAAATATTGGGAGCCGATTCCGATTTCGAAATATCTCAATCCGCACGATTTCTATCAGCCGCCGCAGACGATCGACATCGACGCGCAGCGCGGGCAATGCGTCGAATGCCACAACCAAGTGACGCCGGGCTGGACGCATAGCTGGCAAAAGAGCGTTCACGGCAATCTCGATGACATCCGCAAACTGCCGGACTCGGATTCGCGCGCCTATAAGAAGGCGATGATCGAGGGGGTCGAGAATAATCTGCGCTCCATGGGAACGCTGAAGGCGGGCGACACGCTCAAGGAAGTCGGTTGCATCGACTGCCACATGGGCGTCGGCAAGGATCACGGCCAGCACAACGCCGATCTGAAAATGCCGGACGCCGCCGCCTGCGGCCAATGCCATGTGCAGCAATTCGCCGAGCGCGAATCGGAGCGCGACACCTATACTTGGCCGCAGGACCAATGGGCGCCGGGCCATCCGTCGCATGCGCTCTCCTATAAGGCCAATGTTGAGAACGCCGTCTGGGCGGCGATGGAGCAGCGCGAGGTGGCCGAAGGCTGCACCTTCTGCCACACGCCGCAGACGACCTGCAATTCATGCCATACGCGCCATGAATTCTCGACCGTTCAGGCGCGCAAGCCGCAGGCCTGCGCCATCTGCCACAATGGCGTCGATCACAATGAATTCGAGAACTACATGCTCTCGAAACATGGCACGATCTATCAGACGCGCGGCGACGCATGGGACTGGAACGTCCGCCTCGCCGACGCGATGGAGAAGGACAATCAGAATGCGCCCACCTGCCAGTTCTGCCATATGGAATATGAGGGCAAGTTCTCGCATAATATGGTGCGCAAGGCGCGCTGGGCTTTCGAGCCGACGCCGAAGATCGCCGACAATCTCAACCATCCCTGGTTCGTGAAGCGCAAGGAAGCGTGGGTCTCGACCTGCGCCAACTGCCATTCCGACCGTTTCGCGCGCGCCTATCTCGACGATATGGACAAGGGAATCATCTCCGGCGTGAAGATCACCGAGGAAGCGCGCAGCGTGCTGGTGAAGCTCTACGCCGACAGGCTGCTGCCGGGGCAGAAGACGAACCGCCCCGCCCCGCCCGCGCCCGAGAAGGACGACGCCGGCGCTTTCTTCCAGCTCTTCTGGCAGAAGGGCAATAATCCCTCAGCCGTCGAATATGAGTTCGCCGAAATGTGGGAGCACCACAAGATCAAGCATTATAAGGCGCTCGCCCACGCCAACCCCGGCGGCTACACCTATACCGACGGCTGGTCGCAGCTCATCAAGAGCGCGGCGAAGATCAACGACGAGGATATAAAGCTGCGCGAAGCGGCGGAAATCCGCGCCGAGCTTAATCGCATCGCGCGCGAGCGGCGCGGCGAAGTCGACGCGCCGTGGCGCATCATCGCCGCGGGACTCGGCGCCCTTGCAATCCTTCTCGGCGCGGCTCTGCTCTTGCGGCGCGACAGGTCGAAAGCGTGAGGCGCATCGTCGGCGCAGCGCTCCTCCTCATCGGAGCGGCGCTTCTCGCCTGGAGCGTTTGGCCGAAGCCGCGCCCTGCCCGGCCCTATGAAGCGCATCTCGCGCCGGCGCCCGCGGACGCCTTGCAGGACGCCGCGGGCTTTGGCGTGACGCCAGAGAATCTGCTTGAAATGGAAGTTCGCGCGCCTGAGAGACTTCGTCCTGTCGCGACCGGACTTGTCGCGCGCGACGACGCCGGCCTGCTCACGCCGCTCGTCTGGCGCAATGAAGTAACGGAGCCGATCTTCTTCGCCGACGTCTCCGCCGTCGACGCGCAGAAAGTTCTCGCCGCCATCCGCGAGCATATTCCGCAAGACGCTGTCACGCTCGCTTGGTGGGATCTCTCGCGCGCCATCCAGCTTGTCGCCGGGCGCGCCGCGCCGCTCGACGACGCCAAGGCGCGCGGCCTCCTCCTTCCCGCCGGCTGGGATCGCGCTTGGGAGCACGCGCGCTGGGGCGCAGGCGCCGATAAGGCGTCGAGCGAGACATTCGACCGCTTCATCGACGCGCTGCTGCTGACGGACGAAAAGCAAGCCGCCGAGAAGCTCAAGGAACTCGCGGGCGGCAAGCCAGCCTATGTCGCCGTGCATATTTCCGACGTGTGGAAAGCCGCCGCCGCGCGGCCCGAACGTCTCGCCGTCGCCTATAAGGATTTCGCTTCGGCCGGCGTCTCGCACGGCCTCATCAAGAGCGCCCAGCAATGGCTGCGCGAGGAAAGGATCGAGGGCGGCTATGCCGTGGAGCCGATGGGCGGCGCGACGCGGCTGCATTATTTCCCGAGGAAGAGCGACGGCGACACATTGATCGCGCGGCTGCTGCCCTTTTCCACGTCCAATCCCGCGCGGCTCGACGGCTTGCAGCTCGTCTATCAGCATAAAGGCTGGTGGATTTATAAGCTCGCCGATTAACCCCTCGGGGACGCTGGACGATCTTCGTTATCTCCGACGCGGGCGACTGGCGCTAGGCTTGCGTTGAGTGCAAGGCGTCATGCCGCGTTCGGCGAGAGCCTCGCCGAAAGCTCGGTGAGTTTGCCTTGACGGCTCGCCAGTCCCGCAGCCGATGATTTTCGTCAGGAGGAGCGTCGCCATGTCCATTATCATTACCGCCTTTGAGCGGTCGCCCGATGGCGGCGCGGGACTGGCGCGCGATACGCGCGTTCGCTGGGCGCTTGAAGAAGTCGGCCAACCTTATGAGGTTCGCCTTGTTTCGTTTCGCGCGATGAAAGAGCCCGCGCATTTGGCGCTTCATCCTTTTGGCCAGATTCCGACCTATGAGGAAGGCGATCTCGCCCTGTTCGAGACAGGGGCGGTTATCTTCCATATCGCCGAGCGCCATGCGGGCCTGCTGCCGGAGAACGCCAATGCCCGGGCGCGCGCGATCACCTGGATGTTCGCCGCGCTCAACACGGTGGAGCCGCCGATCCTTGAACTCGCAACCGCCAGGCTTCTGGAGAGCGACAAGCCCTGGAGTAAGCAGCGCCTGCCTCTGGTCGAGAATCGCGTCCGCGACCGGCTGAAGCAACTTTCCGCTCGCCTTGGCGGCGCCGACTGGCTAGATGGCGGGTTCAGCGCTGGCGATCTGTTGATGGCGTCGGTGCTGCTCAGGTTGAAATCGTCGGGCATTCTCGACGAATATCCGAATCTGGCCGCCTATGTCGCCCGCAGCGAAGCGCGGCCCGCCTATAAGCGGGCTTTCGCCGCGCAATTGGCGATTAATGCCGGCAAGGCGCCGGCCGATTGATTGAGTTGCGGCTTGGGCTCTATGTCGGCGCCGAGTTTTCATTCAGTTTATGATTCGGATTTAGACTCCCTAACCCATACGGCTTGTTAACGCCTTCCCTCTATGCTTCATTGTGCGGCGCACCCCAGCCCCACAAATGGCGAAATTGTGAGCGATAGAGCGGGCGTCGCAGCCCGGCGCCGCCCAGAACGCCTGCCGACTCAAGGACAAACCATGAATCCAGCCGAGATCGCCGCGAGCTCCGTCGCAGCACCCGCCGCCGACATCACGATATGGAGCATGTTCTGGGGCGCGCATATCGTCGTGAAGTTCGTCATGATCGGCCTGCTCGCGGCGTCGGTCTGGTGCTGGGCGATCATTATCGACAAGACTTTGCTCTTCAACCGCTTGCGCCGCGCGATGGACCGTTTCGAAGAGAGCTTCTGGTCCGGCAATTCGCTGGAGGAGCTTTACAGCAAGCTCTCCGAGCGCCCGCAAACCGGCATGGCGACGCTTTTCGTCGCGGCGATGCGCGAATGGAAACGCTCGTTTCAGACGGGGGCCAGCTCCTCCTTCATGGGCCTTCAGGCGCGCATCGAAAAAGTGCTCGACGTCTCCATCGCGCGCGAGGTCGAGAAGCTCGAATCCAATCTGCTCGTGCTCGCGACGGTCGCCTCGGCCGGCCCCTTCATTGGCCTCTTCGGCACGGTCTGGGGCATCATGACGTCGTTCCGTTCGATCGCCGCGTCGAAGAACACCTCGCTCGCGGTCGTCGCGCCCGGCATCGCCGAGGCGCTGCTCGCCACCGCCATCGGCCTCTTCGCCGCCATCCCGGCGCTTATCGCCTATAATAAGATGCAGGGCGACGTCGCCAAGGCGCAAGCGCGCATGGAGAGCTTCGCCGACGAATTCTCCGCGATCCTGTCGCGCCAGATCGATCAGCACGCGGCCTCCTCCAATCGCGACCGCGCGGCCTAAGGAGAAAAGATGGGCGCTTCCCTCTCGGCTCCGGGACGCAAGGGCGGCAGGCGGCGGCGCGGCGTGCCGCGCTACGGCGCCATGGCCGAGATCAACATGACGCCCTTCATCGACGTCATGCTGGTGCTGCTCATTATCTTCATGGTGGCGGCGCCGCTGCTCGCGACCGGGGTCGCGGTCGATCTGCCGCAGACCAAGGCCGGCGCACTCAATGTCGACCAGAAGCCCGTCTCCATCGCCATCGATGAGAAGGGCCAGGTGTTCCTGATGGACGAGCCGGTCGAGACGACGCAGCTCCTCGACAAGCTGAAGGACGCCGCGAAACAGGGCTTCGACGAACGCATCTATGTGCGCGGCTCCAAGGCCGTGAACTACGGCCGCGTCGCCGAGGTCATGTCGCTCGTCACGAGCGCAGGCTACAGAAAGGTCGCGCTGGTGACGGAGCAGGAGAAGAAGTGAGCTGAGCGGAAATGAAAATTTCGCGCTCCGAACCCGGTTTCGTCGTCTCTTCGGTCGTCCACGCCGGACTGCTGCTGAGCATGCTCGTCCTCTTCGCCGACGCGCGTAAATTCGACGACGCCGTCGAGATGGTTCCGATCGACGTCGTCAGCGAGAGTCAGCTCAATCAGATCATGAAGGGCGAGAAGACCGCGCGCGAGATCAAACCGACGCCGCGCGTCGACAAGGTCGCCGCCGAGACGGAGATGAAGCCGCAGCCGCCGCTCGCCGAAGCCAAGAAGGATACGCCGGCGCCGCCCCGACCTGCCCCGCGCCTTCCCGAGCCCAGCGCCGATGACGCGCCGCCCACGCCGCCCAAGCGCGTCGCCGCCCTGCCGCCGAAGCCCGAGCGCCAGGCGAAGCCGGAAGACAAGCCGCTCAAGCCCGTCGCAAAGCCCAAAGCCGCGCCGCCGGAGCCCGAAAAGGAAGAGCCCCAGGACGCCGAGGTCGTGAAGCAGAAGCCGCCGGCGCAGCCGAAGCCGGAAAAAACCGCCAAGGAGACGCCCGCGCCGGAGAAACCCAAGGCGGAGCCGCGCCTCAAGACGGACGAAGTGGCGAAGTTGCTCGAGAAGAAGAAGCTCGACGAGAAGCCCGTCGCCAATAAGGAAGCGGAGCCTGCGGAAAAGCCGGTGAAGGAAGCGAAGCCGCAGTCAGGCGAGGAGAATGCGCCGAAATCGATATTCAACGCCGCGAGCATCGCCGATCTCCTGAGCCGCGAAACGCCCCAGCGCAAGCCGGCGACCGGCAAAGAGGCGCAGACGGCGGCGCTCGGCCTGCCGACCGGCTCCGCGGCGAAACTGTCGGCCTCGATGGAGGCGCGCATCGCCGCCTATATCCACGATCACTATCATCCGTGCTGGGCCTCGGCGCTGACGCTCGGCGGACAGAGCTATGCGCCGGTCGTCGAATTTCATCTTTCGCGCGAGGGCGAGCTCGAAGGCCGGCCGCGTCTCCTCAACGCCTCGGCGAATCCGACCGAGCGCGCGCGCGGCGAACAGGCGATGCAGGCGGTGCGCCGCTGCAGTCCGATGCGCATTCCGGCCGAATTCATGCCCTATTACGAAGAGGCGCTGCGCGAAGTCACCATTCGTTTCCAGGATTCGAATTAGTGATGGGCTTTGTTGGAGGGAAAAATGCCCCCTCCCTGTCCTTCCCCCGCTTCGCGCTGCTCGCGGGAGAGGGAACGCTAACGATCAGCGCCCGCTACGAAGATGAAGCGCCCGCCAAAATCGCTCGCCCCTATGCGGCGCCATGCTTTCTTCACGTCGATGCTTGAAAGAACACGTCCATGACACGTCTCTTCACCCGCCGCGCCGCCGCCGGACTCTTCGCGAGCGCCATGCTCGCGCCCTACGCGCCTGCGCGCGCCGGCCGCATCATCGATCTTAAGGGCGGCGGCTTTCAGCCGATCAATATCGCGGTCGCGCCCTTCGTCGGCGACGAGGCGGCGCAAACCGTGACCGCCGTGACGCTCAACAATTTCAAGCGCTCGGTTTTTCTCAAGCCGATCGAGTCCGGCGCCTTTCCGGCAAGCGCCGCCGCGCCGGACGCCGTCCCCAATCTCGACGCCTTCAAATCGGTCAATGCGCAATTCGTTCTGACGGGACGCTCGCAGCGCGGCGCCGACGGAAGGCTCAAGACGGAGTTCCGCCTCTTCGACGTGACGACGGGCGAGCAGGTCGCCGGCCAGCAATATGTGACCGAAGCCGCCAATATGCGCCGCGTCGCGCATCTTCTCTCCGACGCGGTCTTCACCCGCATCACCGGCGAGAAGGGATTTTTCGACACGCGCATCGTCTTCGTCGACGAGACGGGACCCAAGGAGAGACGCCGCAAGCGCCTCGCCATGATGGACCAGGATGGCGCCAATGTGCGCTATCTGACGCGCGGCGACGAGCTTGTCGTCACCCCGCGCTTCTCGCCCTCCTCGCTCGACGTGACTTACATGTCCTTCGGGGCCGACGGCGATCCGAAAGTGCTACTGATGAATATCGAAAACAGCCAGCGCGAGGTCGTGGGCAATTTTCCCGGCATGACCTTCTCGCCGCGCTTCTCGCCCGACGGGCAGAAAATCATCATGTCGCTGTCGCAAGGCTCGACCACCAATCTCTATACGATGGATTTGCGCTCGCGCACGACGACGCGGCTGACCGACACGAGCGCTATCGACACCGCGCCCTCCTATTCGCCGGACGGCGCGCGCATCGTCTTCGAGAGCGATCGCGGCGGCTCGCAACAGATTTACGTGATGGGAGCGCATGGCGGCGAGGCGAAGCGCATCTCCTTCGGCGGCGGCCGTTATTCGACGCCGGTGTGGTCGCCCAAGGGCGACTATATCGCCTTCACCAAGCAGAACGCCGGCAATTTCGCTATCGGCGTGATGAAGACCGACGGCTCGGGCGAACGCATCCTGACCGAGGGCTTCCACAATGAAGGGCCGACCTGGGCGCCGAACGGCCTGTTCCTGATGTTCTTCCGCGACTCCGGCGGCGGCGGCGGCCCGAAAATTTATATGGTCGACGTCTTCGGTCGCTCGGAAGTCCAGGTGCCGACGCCAGGCTATGCAAGCGATCCCGCCTGGGGCCCGTTGCAGGATTGATGGCGCACGAATTTCCGCCGCCGACGATATTTTGGCGGCATGGCCGCCAATGAGAAGCCTCCGCCGAAAACCAGCGGGCGTCAATATTATATCAAAGACTTGGCTTTACGGCCTGAATGCGATTTGTTATTTGCGAATAAAATAGAATTGAGAGAAAGCCCCATATGCCGGCGAACTCGATCAAGTCGAAGTTTTTAATCCTTGGAATACCTCCATACAAGAAATTTGAATTAGCTCGCGCATTATCAGATATGGGGCGGACGGTTGCGCATTATATGATCGGCGGCGTGCTGACAGCCGACATCATCAATACAAATATGCGTTGCGGGCTCGGAGCTCTTCACGGCATAAAGGCCGATTGCTTGCTGCAGATCAACGCCACTTCGGCCCGCGACGGACAAGGGTTTTTTCCAGATTTCGATCTCGTCTTATTGAGACGCATTGTCGACGACAATAATTTGAAAGTCGTTCTGACCAGTGGCCCCGCCCCTGAAATACTTTCTTCCATCGATAGTCACGGCGATCTTCGGCAGCGGCTTATCAAGACGGATATTCCCGGCCTCCCCGCGGGCGTTGGAGCGATCGACAAAGATATTATCGATTGGATCAATGGCTATTTTGACGCGGTGCGACGACTTTTTGCCGGTTCGGAACGATTTGTAGAAATCGATATGAGCAAACAGGACGCGCCGCTTTCCCTGCAAAGCGCGGTTGCGGCGACGCGCCCCTTCTCTAGCGAAATTATAAGCGCGCCTCGACCTCAAACGAGCGCGCTTCGATTCAGCGACGTCGGCGAGCTTGAAACCGAGTTCTCGATGCATCTCGAGCAGGACTCGCCCCACAAAAGCTTTCGCGGCCGAATTGGAATTCGAACCCCTTATAATTTGCAGCACGCTCCTGTCTGGCGATCGTTTCTCGCGCTCAATTATGCCTCCACGACAGCAGCGCAACTGAGCGGAAAGCGCGCGACGCCCATCACGATTTCATGCGATTTTCCTGTCGATCAGGCTCTCGTGGAGCTTTATGCGGATCGTGTCCGTAAATATGGCCATGAACTCGTCGTCGAATGTGAAGTGGTCGATCGCACCTATGAGCTGCCGTCAAAAGGCACAGCGCTTTCCTTCGGCGGCGGAAAGGAAAGCCGATTGACATACGGTTTGTTGCGAGAGCGCGGCGAGTCAGATTTGGTCGTCTGCACCACTGATCCACACTATCCCCATGCCGATATACCGGAGATCGTTCGCGTCGAAATGATCGGAACCGACAATCTGGAGATTCGGCTCCTTCCCGCATTCATGATGCGGCCAGCCAATTGGTACTTGGGCGGGGCGCTTGCCGACGCTAATCGCCAAAGTCCGTGGCAATATTATTTTGACTACGGCTCCCCTGCCGAGCGCGACGAACTCGCCGACGCTTTCCGCAAGCTCGGATACGCGGTCAAAATGCACTCGCCGGTTTCCGTCCTTCCCTCGAATATTTGTCAAAAAATACTATGTGAACGTTATCCGCAAATTGCACAGGAGCAGCGATCGACGGCGTTTAACTCAAAAAATGAAAAAACGCTTTTCGTTGCGCTTTTGCTCCTCTACCATGGATTTAGTATCTCTAACGTCGTTGAATTAGATATTCTTGCAGAGATGGGCAATCAATACATTGAAATATTTAAATCAGGAAATTTCGGTCCATCAAACATGCGCGAACCATACCATCGAGAGGCGATGGCGATCCTTCGTTATTTGGACGAAACCGGGCGACTCCCATTCAAGCCCCAATCGGAGATTCCAACCGAATGGCAAGCGCGCTGGATCAATTACATTCACGCCTACGTCGACCCCAATGTCGCGAGCGACTTTATGGATATTTTCACGCAATACGCCGCAATCGCTGACCGCGCGGAACTGGACTATGTTCTTCCGACGTAGATATGCAAAATGAGAATCAAACATTCTCCATCCTGCAATGCGTATTTCTTCGCGGCGTCTCGAGGCCTTCGCCGGATTGAGCTGATGCGGACATCGTCATGACCAAGCCCGTCCGCATCGACGAAAGCTGGAAAAAACATCTCGCGCGCGAATTCGAACTCCCCTATTTCGGGGAGCTGCGCGAATTTGTGCGCGGCGAATATGCCGCGCGCCGAATCTATCCGCCGGCCTCGCAGATTTTCCGCGCCTTCGACGAATGCCCGTTTGACAAGACGAAAGTCGTCATTCTCGGCCAGGACCCCTATCACGGGCCGGGGCAAGCGAATGGGCTTTGCTTCGCGGTCGGCGCGCAAGTTCCCCCGCCGCCCTCACTGCAAAACATTTTCAAGGAAATCGAATCCGATCTCGGCCATAAGGTCTCGCGCGACCCGGACCTCTCCCGCTGGGCGCGGCAAGGCGTGCTATTGCTCAACGCCACGCTCACCGTGCGCGAGAACGCAGCCGGCTCGCATCAGAACAAGGGCTGGGAGCAATTCACCGACGCCGCCGTTCATGCGCTGTCGCGCGAGCGCGCGGGAATCGTCTTTCTGCTCTGGGGCTCCTATGCGCGGCGCAAGGGCGCCGGCATCGACCGGCGCAAACATCTCGTGCTCGAATGCGCGCATCCTTCGCCGCTTTCCGCCCATAACGGCTTTTTCGGCTGCAAGCATTTTTCGAAAGCGAACGACTATCTTATCGCGCGCGGCGAGACGCCGATCGAATGGTGAGGTTTGAAGGCGCGCGAAGCGCGACGGAGGCGTATTGAGAGGGAAGACGCCTCATTTGCCCGCAGCCGCCGCGGCCTGGTGAACTTTGAGAAGCTCGTCGTCCGTCTGCGCGACGCGCGCCGCCGAAGGGCGCGCCGCGATACGCTCGTAATAGGCTGTGATCTGCGGCGTCGCCGGGACGATGCCGAAGCCGACCGTCCAGCGTAGCGCAACGCCCCATAAAATATCGGCGACAGTGAAATGCTCGCCGAAGAGATAGGGGCCGTCTTTGAGTTGCGCATCGATGAGAGCCATCACGCTTTCGAAATCGCCGTAAGGACTCGTGCGGAGCGGGGCCGGCTCGCGCTTCAAGGATCGATCCACTACCGCCGGCTCAAAGGCGGAGTTGTAAAACACGAGCCAGCGCAGATAGGGGCCGCGCAGCGGATCGCCGATCGGCGGCGCCAGTTTCTTTTGCGGAAAGGCGTCGGCGAGATAGATGAAGATCGCGCCCAATTCGGTGACGAGGGCGCCATTATGCACAATCGCCGGAACCTTTCCCATCGGATTGACCGCGAGATATTCCGGCTTGCGCTGCTCGCCAAGCTCGAAGTTCAACACGCGCAATTTATAAGGCGCCTCCAATTCCTCGAGCAGCGTCAGAACACATGAGGCGCGCGTGTACGGCGCGTAATACAGGATCGGCTCTTCGTCGCTCATCATGCGCATCCTTTATTGCCTTCGATGGATATTAGGGCACGAATAGATAAACGACATAGATGGAAAAAACGACGAGATGCACGAGGCCGGTCAGAACATTGGTGCGCCCAGAACCGAAGCTGATGACGCTCAAGAGGAGCGTGAGGGTCAGCAACAGCGTGTCGCGCTGATCGAGGCCGAATATGATGGGCCGGTCCATCGCGAGACTCATTATCGCCACCGCCGGAGCCGTTAGGCCGATCGTGGAGACGACGGAGCCGAGCGCGCCATTTAGAGCCGTCTGCAGGGCGTTCTGGGCCGCCGCGCGGAGCGAGTTCAGCGACTCCGGCAACAGCACCAGCATCGCCAACGCCGCGCCGGTGACAGGATTTATGTCTTCGACCCCGACCCAGCGAAGCGAGTCCTCGAGTCCGGGCACGACGTGCCGTGCGAGAAGCCCCACGCCGACCAGGCTCGCGGCCATTCCGACGATCGCGACGCCTGTCTGCGTGAGCGACGGTTTTTCAAGACTATGCCGCAGGGCGGCCGCATGCGCATCCAGAAAATAGGACTGATGCCTGACCGTCTGCATGAAAAGAAAGGCGCCATAGAGGAGCGGCGAGAGCACGCTCACGGAAAGCAGTTGAACCACCGTATGCGCCGGCGAACCATTCGGGTTCGTGTAGTTCGGGAGCACGAGCGTCAGAATCGACAGGGCGCTGAGAACCGCAAGATAGGCGCTCGCGGCCATCGGATGCACTTCCTGCTCGCGGTGACGCAGACCGCCAAGGAGCAGGCAGAGGCCGACGAGGCCGTTGCAGACGATCATGATCGCCGAGAACACCGCCTCGCGCGCCTCGGTTGGATCGTCCGCGCCATGTCGGATCATCGAGGCCATCAGCGTGACCTCGATGATGGTCACCGAAATGGTGAGCACAAGGGTGCCATAGGGCTCGCCGATTTTGAGGCTGATGACTTCCGCATGCCGTAGCGCGGCGAGAACCGCCCCCACAAGCACGACGATTGCGACCAGGACCGGGGCGGCCGCCATGGCGGCGGGAAGCTGCGCAAGCTGTTGCTCCCCGAGCGCGAAGGCGCCCGCGAGCGCGAGCGCCAAAAACGGAAAAACGATCGCCTTGGCATTGACCCGCGCTACCTGCATTCCATCCCTCTTTGGTCGCCAACATCGAGCTTCGGCGCGACTTTGGCCAGCCGGTGGTGGAAGCGCAAGCCGGATTTACGTCAAGACCGCGCGCTTCTTGATTCTCGACGGTTCTTGGCGCAGGCTCGTTTAACGGCGCCCGAAAGGGATGCTTCCCATTCGCGCCGGCGGCGGATAAATCTAGGGCGGATGACCGCCAAGCCCCTCTCTCCGCGCGACCTTCCACCTGAGGAAGACGACGTTTTCGACGCAGCCGACTCTGCGCCCGAAGCGGCCGACGAGACGCGCCCGGAGGATGAAGCGCCGCAGACGCCGGAAAGCGTCAAGCGAGGCGTCGAGGTCATCAGGAAATATTGGAAACATGCGCCGAACGGACCCGGCGTCTATCGCATGATCGCCGAGAATGGCGAGGTGCTCTATGTCGGCAAGGCCAAGAATGTGCGCAAGCGCGTCGCGAGCTATACGCGTCTCGCCGGCCATGTGAACCGCATCGCGCGGATGATTTCGGCGACCGCCTCCATGATGTTCATCTCGGTCGAGACCGAAACCGACGCGCTGCTGCTCGAGACCAATCTCATCAAGCAGATGAAGCCGCGCTTCAACGTGCTGATGCGCGACGACAAATCCTTTCCCTATATATTGATCGCCATGGATCATGAGGCGCCGCAGATTTTGAAGCATCGCGGCGCGCGCGTGCGCAAGGGCGATTATTTCGGTCCCTTCGCGAGCGTCTGGGCGGTCAATCGCGCGCTTAACGCGCTGGAGCGCGCCTTTCTTTTGCGCTCCTGCGCGCAAAGCTTTTACGACAATCGCACCAGGCCCTGCCTGCTCTATCAGATCAAGCGCTGCGCGGCGCCCTGCACCGGCGAGATTTCGATCGAGGATTACGCCGAGCTGGCGCGCGAGGCGCGCGATTTTCTCTCAGGAAAAAGCCGCAGCGTGCGCGAGCAACTGGCGCGCGAAATGACCGAAGCGGCGGAGCGGCTCGAATTCGAGCGCGCGGCGCGGCTGCGCGACCGCATCTCTGCGCTTTCGGCGATACAGGGCGCGCAGGGGATCAATCCGCGCAGCGTCGAGGAAGCGGACGTCTTCGCCATCGCCAAAGAGGCGGGGCGATTCTGCATCGAGGCCTTCTTTTTTCGCGCCTATCAGAACTGGGGCAACCGCTCCTATTTTCCGCGCGCCGACGCGAGCCTTTCAGAAGCGGAGGTTCTCGACGCCTTTCTCGCGCAATTCTACGAGGAGCATCCTTCCGCGCGGCTGGTGCTGCTCTCGCACGAGATCGAGGATGCCGCCCTGCTTGAAGAGGCGCTTTCCGCGCGCCTGCATCGACATGTCGATGTCGTCGCGCCGCAACGCGGCGAGAAGCGCGAGCTCGTCGAACATGCGCTGACCAACGCCGGGCAGGCGCTCGGGCGCAAGCTCGCGGAAGATGCGAGCCAGAAGCGCCTGCTCGCGGCGCTTGGCGAGGTCTTCGGCCTTCCCGCCGCGCCGCGCCGCGTCGAAGTATACGATAATTCCCATACGGGCGGCGCGCAGGCCATTGGCGCGATGATCGTCGCCGGGCCCGCCGGATTCATGAAGCCGCATTACCGCACCTTCAACATCGCCGGCGCGGATGTCACGCCGGGCGACGACTTCGCCATGATGCGCGAAGTGCTGACGCGCAGATTCACGCGCCTCGCCAAGGAGGCCGACAAGGGCGAAGCCGATTCCGACGCCTTTCCCACGAAACCCGATCTTATTCTGATCGACGGCGGACGCGGGCAATTCGAAGTCGCGCGTGAGGTGTTGGGCGGTCTTTGCGTCGAGGGCGTCGCCATCGCCTCGATCGCCAAGGGCGCGGACCGCAACTCGGGCCGCGAGACTTTCTTCGTCGAAGGGAAGGAGCCCTTCCGCCTGTCGCCGCATGATCCGGCGCTCTATTTCGTGCAACGGCTGCGCGACGAAGCGCACCGCTTCGCCATCGGCACGCATCGCGCGCGGCGCAAAAAGGAGTTCACGAAGAATCCGCTCGACGAGATCGTCGGCGTCGGTCCGGCGCGCAAGCGCGCGCTGCTGCTCGCTTTCGGCTCGGCCAAGGCCGTCTCAAGAGCGGCGCTCTCCGATCTCGAAAAAGTGCCGGGCGTCAACAAGGCGACGGCGCGCCTCGTTTACGATCATTTCCAGCGCGGCGAATAGCCACTCAAGCGGGCGCGAGCAAAAGGCTCGTCTCGCTGCGCTCGATCCCCTCGATCGTTCTTACGTCCGAAAGCAGCCGGTCGAATTCGCCGAGATTCGCGCATTCGATTTCGGCGATGAGATCGAAAGCGCCATTGGTGCTGTAGAGCGCGTGAACTTCGGGGAGGCCGCGGAGCGCCTGCGCGACGCGCTTGGTGTTTTTGCCCGAGACTTCGACCATCATGATCGCGCGAATGCGATCGGTCTCGGGCAGGCTTTTGAGACGCACGGTAAAGCCCAGAATCACGCCCGAGTCGATCAGCCGGTCGAGCCGGTTTTGCACCGTGCCGCGCGACACGCCGAGCATTTGAGCGAGCTTGGAGAGCGAGGCGCGTCCGTCGGTGCGAAGCGCGGCGACGAGGCGATGATCGAGATCGTCCATATCAGCCTCTGGCGATATGATTGTTACGTATGCCGATTTTCGCAAATTTCTAGCGGTTTTGATAAATAATCGCCATATCGGTTGGCGTCGCTTCTCCCTAGCTTCTCTCAAGAAAGCCAGGGACACGCGACATGACGACCTTTCTCAACGCAACGGACATCGCCCAGATCGTGGGCCGCCTTGGCCTCGGCCGGTTCTGGCCGCGCCTTGTGGACTATCTGCGTCAGGATTTCGAGCGTTGGGAGGCGTTTCATAAATCGCCGCGCTTCGCGCGCCACTCGCCGGTCGGCGTCATCGAACTGATGCCGACGAGCGACGGCGATTCCTTCGCCTTCAAATATGTCAACGGCCATCCCGGCAATGCGCGCCTCGGCTTGCAGACCGTGGTCGGCTTCGGCGCCCTCGCCGATATCGCGACCGGCTATCCGCTTCTCCTCGCCGACATGACTCTCGCCACGGCGCTGCGGACGGCGGCGATCTCGGCTCTTGCCGCGCGCCATCTGGCGCGGCCGGACAGTCGGACCATGGCGCTGATCGGCCTCGGCGCGCAATCCGAATTCCAGGCGAGCGCCTTCCAAAGCGTCCTCGGGATCGATCGGCTGCGCGTCTTCGACATCGATGAGGAGGCGACGGATAAATTCGAACGCAATATGGCGGGCTCTCCCCTTTCGATCGTCCGTTGCGGCGATGCGCGAAGCGCCGCCGCAGGCGCCGATATCGTCACTACGATCACGGCCGATAAGAAATTCGCGACGATCCTGACCGAGGACATGATCGCGCCGGGAACGCATATCAACGCCGTCGGCGGCGACTGCCCCGGCAAAACGGAGCTTGCGCGCGCCCTTCTCCTGCGGTCGGACATCTATGTCGAATATGCGCCGCAGACCCGCATCGAGGGCGAGATTCAGCAGCTCGACGCCGACCATCCGGTAACCGAGCTGCACGATGTCGTCGCCGGCCGACGGCCCGGACGCGTCGCGCCGGACTCCATTACGATCTTCGACAGCGTGGGTTTCGCCATCGAGGATTTCTCCGTCCTGCGGCTTTTGCGCGATCTCGCCCATGAAACCGGAATCGGACGCAAGATCGAGCTGATCGCGGAGCCCGAAAATCCCAAGGACCTCTTCAGCCTGCTGCGGCCCTTCGAGGCGCAAGCGCGCCGCGATGAGCGTCGCCGCGCGCCCGCCCCACTCGCCAATTGACCGAAACGGAGACGTCGATGAAGCTTTCTCTCGAACGCGAGATTTTGGACGCGCCCTTTCGCCCGCTTGACGAAAGCGAAGCAGCCGCGCTCCTGCCCGGCGCCGTTTCGGCGCAGCGCCGCATCCTCATGTGCGCGCCCGATCATTTCGGCGTCGATTACGTCATCAATCCGTGGATGGAAAACCAGATCGGCCGCGCCGCCCTGCCGCAGGCGCGCGCCCAATGGGACAATCTGCGCGCGCGCCTTGCCGAGACGACGCATCTCGCTTTCGTCGCGCCCACGGCCGGTCTTCCCGACATGGTGTTTACCGCGAACGCCGGACTCGCCATCGACGACGCCGTCGTCGTCAGCCGTTTCCATGCGAAGGAAAGACGCGCCGAGGAGCGTTTCTTTCGCGACTGGTTCGAGCGCCACGACTTTTCCGTCGCGCCCTGGCCGGACCATGTAGCCTTCGAAGGCGCTGGCGACGCTCTGCCCGACCGCGCGCAGCGCCTGATCTGGTGCGGCCATGGCTGGCGCTCCAGCGAATACGCGCCCGCGTTGCTGGAAAAAATCTTCGATCGGGAAGCGGTGGGCTTAAGACTTGTCGATCCGCGTTTCTACCATCTCGACACCTGCTTCTGCCCGCTCTCGGACGGATGGCTGATGTATTATCCGGAAGCCTTCGACGAGGCGTCGCGAGATAGGATCGAAGCGCTCGTTCCGAAAGAAAAACTTATCGCTGTCGGCGAGGCAGACGCGCGCGCCTTCGCCTGCAACGCCGTCGAGATCGACAAGCGCGTCTTCATGAATGACTGCTCCCCCGGGCTGCGGGCGCGGCTGAAGGCGGCGGGCTTTACGGCCGTCGTCACGCCTCTTTCGGAATTCCTGAAAGCGGGGGGCGGCGCGAAATGCCTCACGCTCGAAGTGCATGTTAAACGATCGCGCGGCGAGTGAACGCCGCTATATCTCGACTTGGCCGCCAAGCTCGACGACGCGGCCCGGCGGGATTTGAAAGAACTCCGTCGCGGGAAGCGCGTTGCGGTGCAGGAACTGGTAGATTCTGAGCTTGAATATCCGCCATTTCGACAGGCCGATCGGCACGATCGTTAGCCGGCCGACGAAGAACGACGTTTCCATCATGTTGAAGCGAAACGGAACGGCGGGGGTTTCGAGGAGCAGCGCGCGAGGAACGTCCGGCTGCTCCATGAACCCGTAATGGATGGTCATTGCGAAAAAGTCGTCTTCGAGCGCCGTTGACTCGACGCGCAGCGAAGGATCGACGCGCGGCATTTGTTCGGTCTCGACGTGCAGAAGCACGATGCGCTCGTGCAGAACCTTATTATGCTTGAGATTGTGCAGGAGCGGAACCGGAACGACGTCGCTGCGGCTGGACATATAGACCGCTGTTCCCTTGACGCGCGGCTTGCCGCGAAATTGCGCAATGAAACTCGGTATCGGGAGAGTGTCGCGCTCCAGCGCCGCGCGCATGTCCGCATAGCCCTCCGCCCAGCAACTCATCAGGAAATACAGGATGGCCGCGGTCGCGAGCGGAATCCATCCGCCTTCGAAGAATTTCGCCATATTGGCGGCGACGAATGAGCCGTCGATGAGGACGAAGAGGCCAGCCATGGCGAGGCTCACGACGAGGCGCCAGCGCCACACTTCGCGCATCGCCATGAACATCAGAATGCTTGTCAGCAGCATGGTCAAGGAAACGGCGATTCCGAACGCCGCGGCGAGATGTTCCGACGAACGAAAGGAGATGGTCAGGATCAGCGTGAGCGCCATCAACGCCCAATTGACGAAGCCGACGTAAATCTGGCCGTAGCTTTCCTCGGATGTTTGCACGATGTGAACGCGCGGCAGCAGCCCGAGTTGGATCGCCTGGCGCGTCATCGAGAAAGCGCCGGTGATAATCGACTGGCTCGCGATCACGGTCGCGAGCGTCGCCAGAGCGACGAGCGGCAGTTGCAGCGCGGGCGGACAAAGATCGAAGAACGGGTTGGCCGAGGCGGAGACGGGACGGTCGACAAGAAGCGCGGTCTGACCCGCGTAATTCAGCACCAACGCGGGCAGAACAAGCCCGTACCAGGCGAGCCGGATCGGCCGGCGGCCGAAATGCCCCATGTCGGCGTAAAGCGCCTCGGCGCCCGTGGCGCACAGGAACACCGCGCCGAGCAGGAGAAATCCAGCCATCCCATGCGCGGCGAGATAGTCGAGGCCTATGGCGGGCTTGAGCGCCCAAAGCACCTCGGGATGTTTGGCGACGCCGCCCAGGCCCAATGCGCCGATAATGATAAACCAAAGCGTCATGACCGGGCCGAAGAGCTTCGAAATGCGCGCCGTGCCTTGCGACTGAAAGCTGAATAGACCGATGAGAACCAGCACCGAGAGCGGCGCGACATAGGGCGCGATCGCAGGCGCCGGCGTCTTCAATCCCTCAAGCGCGCTCAAAACTGAGATCGCCGGCGTGATCGCGCCGTCGCCGAACAGGAGCGCGGCCCCGAGCATTCCGATGGCGATAACGACGGGACGGCGCCCGTGTTTGACGCCGAGCAGCGACATCAGCGCGAGAATGCCGCCCTCGCCGTCATTGTCGGCGCGCATGATGACGGCGACATATTTGATCGACGTGATGATGATGAGCGTCCAAACGATCAGCGAGAACATGCCGAGCGCTTCCGCCGGCGCGAGCGCGCCGCCCGACCATTCTATGGCCGTCTTGATCGTATAGAGCGGGCTGGTGCCGATATCGCCATAGACGACGCCCAAAGCGCCGAGCGCGAGCGCGCCGAGGCGCGCGCCCCGGTCTTCCGTCATTGCCGCGCTACTCCCCATCAACGCCCCCAATTAGACGATATCGGATATGGATCGTGACGAATGTCCGGGACCCACGCCGGTCCGCGGGATCGAACCGGAATTCGCCGCTGATAAGGACTAATCCGTCTCGCATAAAGGGAATATTCGGAAAAACGCGCGCTGGCGCCGTTGTCACGGTCCGGCGACGGCGTCTTCCTCGGCGACGCCGGCCTCAAGCAAGGACAATCGCCGCCGTAGCCTTTGCAAGTCGCCGTCCTCGATTTTCCCCTCGCATCCCGCGAGCACGCGACGGCCGCGTTCCGCGAGAATTTTATGGAGCGCGGGATCGCTCACCGTCGTCGCAATGTCTCCAAATACGCGCATCAGCCGCAAGCTGACCGCGGCGTCCGCGGCGGCGTAGTGGCGGATTTGTTCAAAGGCGAGATCGAGCAGGCCGTTGAAGTCGATCCATGGCGCCGCGACGCGCAATACATGGGGCGGATCGAAATAATAGCTGCGCGGCGGGACGCGGCTGATCCAACGGATCAAGATGCAGCCCAGTTGATCGACGCAGCTGATCGCGGTCGTCGGATCGTTGATCGCGGGAGACATAGCGCGCAAGGCGATGTCGACGATCTGAACAATGCCGAACTCGACATCCTGCTGCATCGTCCGAGTCGGGCCAATATCGATGGCAGAGAGAAGCTGGACGGCGCGCTCCTCCGTTATCCGGTCGCCGCGCGAAAGTCTCATGATCGCCACGCCTTCGGGAACAAAATGGCCAACGCGGCGCTCCAGGCGCAAACAGACTCCAAAGGTTTTCGCGGCCCGACGCAGCCGCTCAATATCGACATATCTGATATAGCCGGATTGGCGGCTGCGCAGAACGATCTCCAACTCCCCCGGAAACTTTCCCGCCGCTTCGAGCGGCTGCATCGACCGGCGCGCATCGGGCATCAGCTCGTCGATCACAAATTCGGTCTCGCGGCGGATGCGGTCGACGATATTGTTGACGCTGATGGCGTTGGAGATGTGATGAATGAAATAGACGAGCCAGCCGACGCAGATTGGCGCGAGCGCCATGGCGCCCGCGACCGTGACGACCGGCGCGAAGGGCTGCGGCAATGCGCGGGCGGCGGGCAGCGCCGCGATGCAATAAGAAAAGGTCCCAAGAAAGACGCCGAGCGTCCATTGCGTTACGCGATCGCGGACAAAGCTGACCAGTATGCGCGGCGAGAACTGCGTCGACGCCAGCGTCAGCGTCATCAGGAGGATGGCGAAGACGATCGACACCACCGTCATCATGGAGGTGGCGATGCTGGTGAGAATCGCCTGCGCGACCTGGGGGTCCGCCTGTGACGGGAACAAAAGTCTTGGAACCAGGCGACGAATGGCGGGGAATCTTTCCTCCAATTCGGAAAGCAGGGCGCCGCACGTCCCGAGCGTCAATGCGATCGCCAAGGGACGAAGAAGAAAGCCGCCGCGAAGCGCATAGAGCGTCGATCGCAGCAACGCCGTCGGCGAGATTGGTCCTCTCATATCGAAGCTCGGAGTTTGAAAGCGGATTTAGGCCTTATATTTTACGCCTATCCCAAAAAGGCGTTTACGGCGGCGTCGTTCCGCCCCCCCTGACGCAATATCTGGCGGACGCCGCGCGCGCCAATTAGATTGTCGAGCCATGGCTTTTTTTCGCATCTTCTACGTCGCCTATGTCAGATTCGACCGTGACGACGGCTGGGCCATCGCCAGCCATATCGCGCTGTCGACGCTCACCTCGCTCTTTCCCTTTCTCATCTTTCTCACCGCGCTCGCGGGTTTCTTCGGGGAGCAGGGAATGGCGGATGCGGCGACGCAACTCATCTTCGACGCCTGGCCGCCGAACGTCGCCGCGCCGCTTTCGGCCGAAATTCATAATGTGCTCACCCAGCCCCAGGCCGGAAAGCTGACGATGGGCGCCCTTCTCGCGATCTATTTCTCATCGAGCGGCGTCGAGGCGCTGCGCATCGGCCTCAACCGCGCCTATGACGTGCGCGACAGGCGGCCCTGGTGGCTGCGTCGCCTCAATGCGATCCTTTTCGTCCTGCTCGGCGCCGCCTCGCTCCTCGCCATCGCCTTCTTGCTGGTGCTCGCGCCGCTCGCTCGCGCCATCGCCGAGCGTCACGCGCCGGGGCTGATGCATGAATTGCGCCCGCTCTATGAACTGGTGCGCTATGGCGTGACGACCGTCGTCATCGCCGTCGCGCTTCTCGCCTCGCATAAATTTCTGCCGGCGGGCCGGCGGTCCTTGCGGACGATCCTGCCGGGACTGGCCCTAACGCTTGTCGCCTCGATCGGCTTCGGCGCCGGCTTTGGCGCCTATCTCGCGAAATTCGCGGGCAATTATGTGTCGACCTACGCCGGCCTCGCCTCGATCATGATCGCCATCGTCTTCCTCTACGTGCTGGCGGCAATCTTCATTTACGGCGCCGAATTGAACCAAGCGCTCGCCGGCGGGGACAGAACCAGAAAGCCAGGGTTAATCGGCCCTTAACCGAGGTTTTTTACGCTGCCCCGCATCAGGGCCGCGCCGTCGTCGGCGTTGCGAGCAAGCGGGCGTCTCCTCACATGCGTAGCCATGCAACGGGCCACTTCACCGAGCAACTCCGCGAATTCGCGGCCCGGCGGATGGCGGAAATCCTCGGGCTGACGATGGTCGCCGGCGCTGCGGCGCTCACTTTGGCGCTCGTGAGCTGGTCGGCCCGCGACCCTTCCCTCAACCACGCCACCTCCGGCCATGTCCGCAATCTGCTCGGCGCGCCGGGCGCCGTGGTTTCCGATCTGCTGATGCAGCTCATCGGCTTTGGCGCGATCGCGGCGATTCTGCCGCTCGCGACGCAGGGGCTGCGTCTCATCAAGCGGCGCCGCCTCGAGCGCGCAAGCCTGCGCCTCGCTCTGTGGATCCTCGGCGTCTTCGCGACCGCCGCGACCGCCTCACTGCTGCCCGCCACCGACCGCTGGCCGCTGCCGACGGGGCTTGGCGGCGTCGCCGGCGACGCCATCCTCGCCGTGCCGCGCACCATGTTCGCGGGTTCGGGCGCCGTCATGGCCGTTTTCGGCCTCGCTACCGCTTTCGTCGCCATTTTGGCCCTAACCGGGGCGTCGGGAATCGGATTTGAATCCGAGGCCGACCTTCGCGAGCACGCCTTCGAAGACGACGGCGATGTGAAGGGGCGCCCGGAAGATGACGACGACGCCCAGGGCGAACCCGGCGTCGCGCTTATTTCGCTTGGCGCGCTCATCCATTTCGGCCTGTCGTTCAAAGGCTGGGCGCTCCGAGCCTTGGGCGCTCTCAAGCGCCGGGCGACGACGCGGGAGCGGCCTCCCGCGCCTCAATATCCCCGCGTCGAGCCGAGCTTTGGCGACATGGACCCCTATCCGGCCTTCGCGCCGCATGCGCGCGATCTCGACGCGCCATATGAAGCGCCGCCGGCGCCCGCTCCGCGCCGCGCCGCCGCGCGCACGTCC
>NZ_JAZHYN010000003.1:0-117774 GCF_036576025.1 Methylocystis borbori
GCGCGGCGACCGCCGGGGCTCCCGTCGCGCGCGGCGCGGCGCTGGGCTTGGGGGCGACTTTCTCGGTCTTCGGCTTAGCCGGCTGCGGCGGCGGTTTGGGCTTTTCTTCGACCGGCGCGATGGGATCGATAACCGCGGGCGGCGGCGGCAGTTCCGGAATCTCCATCGTTTCAGGAGGCGGCAATTCGTCTTGCGGCGGCGGCTCCTCCTGGACCGGCATCGGCGCCAGTTCGATGACCTGCTCTTCCTCGGCGATCTTTTCGGCGGTCCTGAAAGTCAGCGTGACGAGCGCGCCCAGAATCACCGCATAGAGCAGAACGGCGCCGACCTGGGCGGGATAATGCGGGCGCGCGGGAGTGGATTGAAGCAGCGACTGCACGCCCTGCGAGTCGCCCTGATCGTCGCCGAGCGCATGATTAGTGACGTCTTGGTAAGTCGGCGCAGCGGCGATCGACATCGTCGGGAACCTCTTTCGCGGGTAAAACTCGATCAGCAATATATGATAAATCCTATCGTCGCAATATGATTATATAAGCAGATCAAAAAAATCAGCCCGCGCTGCGCAATATCGCCGCGCGAAGCAAATACCTAGTATTCCATAACAGAAGCGGCGGGCCCGAGCGCCAGCCCGACCCCGCCGCGACATCGCGATCCATGTGGTTATTAACTCATGTTTCTCTAGCGGGCGTAAAGGCTATTTCGTCACGGGCGGCGGAGGGGGAGCCGCCGCCAGCGGCGTCGCCGGCCCGCCAAAGGCGAAATGATAATTCAACCCGCCGCGCACAATATGGCCTGCGCTTCGGACATTCGCCGGGATGGACCCGAGCGTCGTCGCGTAATTGACGCCGGAGTTCGCGAGCCAGGCATAGAGATATTCCGCCTTGACGGAGATGCGATCCGACCAGGCGTATTCGACGCCGGCGCCGGCGGTCCAGCCGGGACGCACGGTCGGGCCGGTGCTGACTTCGCCGAATGTCAGGGGAAGAGTCGCATCGAAGCGACGCGGCGTGAAATTCGTGCCGAAGACGAAACCGGCGGCGCCATAAGCGAGCCAGCGCGGCGCGAAGGCGTATCCGACGCGCACGCGCCCCGTGCCGAGGACGCCGCCATAGGTCGCGCTCGGATTGACGTAATTGACGCGCGCGACCTGCAGCGGACCGCGATAGCCGAAATCGGCCTCGAGGCCGAGAACGATATGTTCGTCCCACTGCCAATTATAGCCGACCGCGCCGCCGCCGACGAAAGCCTCGCCGCGCAGCGGCGTCGAAGAGAGCAGCGTGAAGTTCCCGTCGCCAAGCAGGGCGCCGGCGTAAATGCCGAGATAGGGCCCCTGCCAGCTGAAGACTGGCGGAGGAGGAACCGGCGGCGCTTTAGTCGCGGGAAGGTCGGCGGCGATCGCGCCGCTCGCCGCCAGGCTGAACAAGCCTCCGATGAACCCCGCTTCGATTTTCCGTATCATTGTCGCTGCTCCTTGAACTGACGCTTTTGCATCCGGGTGATTTGTTAAGAGGGTCATGGCGCGCGCCTCTCAGTACAATTTGACGCGCAAGGTGACGCCATAAGTGCGCGGATTGTCGGCCGCGAAGGTCAGTGTGGACGCCGCCGTCGGACTGCCGAACGCTTCAGTGACGACGACGCGTTCGTCGAGCAGGTTCCTCACCCAAAGGTTCGCGCTATAGGTCTCGTCTTCCGTTTTCAGACCGACGCCCGCGTTGACGAGCGCGTAAGCCGGCTGAAAGATCGGATAGATGGACACGGGGCTCGAGAGCTGCGTCTTGTCGCGCCATGTCGCATTGGCGTAGCTGAACAGCGTCACCGGAACCTGATAGCTCGGTCCGAAATCGCTGAAGATCGCGCCGAGCGGATATTCGTGATTGTAGCCGACGTTGAATGAGACGCGCGGCACCGGATTATTGCCGGAAACGCCGCCGGTGATCGGCATGCCGGAGAGGCTGATGTAACCGGGCGCGGGCAAGCCTGCGAAAATGCCGACGCCGCCCGCGTTGGCGGCGGCCGGCCAGGTCCATTCCTGCGGCGGCGCGGCCTTCGCATAGTCGATATAGCGCGCTTCCGTCAGGGCGCCGGAGAAGGTGAGCCAAAGCCGCTCAATGGGACTCCAGCGTCCGTCCCATTCAAAGCCGCGCAAGCGCACATGCCCGATATTGCCGAGAAAATTCTTGCGCAACGGAACGCCGGTGACGTCGGTATAATCCGTGTTCACGAGGATCGACTGAAAATTATAGATGTCGTTCCAGTAGAAGTTGGCGTTTAAAATCAGCTTGCCGTCGAGCCAGTTGGTCTTCGCGCCAAGTTCGTAATCCCAAGACGTTTCCGGCTTGGTGATGAGCGGCTGCCAGGCCTTGAAGTTGCCGGCGCTGTCGAGGATCGGCAAAGCCTGGGTGTTGATCGCGCCAGATTTCTCGCCGCGCGCGACGGAGCTATAGACCATCACATTTTCGTTGTAGCGGTAGGAGGGGTTGAGGAGTCCCGAAAGCGAATTGTTGCTCTTTTCCTGTCCGCCCGTGTCGAAATAGCTCGTGCCGCCGGTAGCCGTCTTCACCGCGGCGATCTGATTGACCGAACTTATCCCCTTGATCCAGCCGAAGTCGGAGCCGCCGCGAATTTCAAATGTATCGCGCAGGCCGAAGGTCAGCGCCCATTGTTCGTCGATGTGCCAGGTGGCCTGTGCGAACAGCGCCGTGCTGAATGTGCGCGCCTTGCCGTCGTTGCGATATTCGAGTCCCCAAAGCCCGTAGGGACTGGCGTTGAAGTTATTTTGGAACCATTGATTGGCCTGCGAACCGTAATCGACGTGATTGTAGGACCAGATTTTCTCGTAGAGATTATAGTTGCCGACCGTCCATTCGAGCGTCTGGCCGGAGGGCGAGGCGAGCCGCGTCTCATGCGAATATTGGTCGACATAGACGTCGTAGGCGTTGCTGCTGATGTCGGTAAGATTATTGCCGGTCGAATTTCTCGGATGCAGCACGAATTCGCGCCATGCCGAGACCGCCGTCAGCGTGTTCTCGCCGATCGTGTAATTGATCTCGTTCGACAGACCATGGGTGCGCTGGTCGAGCTTGCCGAGCCGCGTCAGATAAGGCTTGTAGGGATCAAAGGAAAATACCGGCCAATGCAAACGACTCGCGAGATTTTGCGAGTAGAGCCGCGCGGGCGCGCCGTTCGCCCATAAGGGGAAGGAATCGCCGATCGCGCCATTACCGTAATTGTTGTACTCGTCCGAACGGAGCCGGTCGAAGATGAGGCGGTCGGTGAAATTGTCGCCGACATAAAGGAGCTGGCCACGGACGCCCCAACGATTATTGTCCAATAGCTTTTGGCCGTTGAACTGGTTCTGAATCCAGCCGTCGCCCTTGTCGAAATAGAATGTCACGCGCCCCGCGAGCTTGTCGTCGATGATTGGCCCGGTGACATTCAGCTTCTCGATGAAGCGATTGTAATTGCCGAAAATCTGTTCGTAGGTCGCTGACCGCACGAAGGACGGAAGCTGCGTGCGAATGACCACGGCGCCGACGGTCGTGTTCTTGCCGAGCAGCGTGCCTTGCGGGCCGCGCGCCACCTCGAAGGACTGAAGATCGACGAAGTCGGCCCATTGAAAGCCGACATGCGTATAAAAGACATTGTCCACGATCAGGCCGACCGCGGATTCCGATCCGTCGGCACCCCCTGAAATGCCCGAGATGCCGCGAATGGACATCGCCGACGTGCGCGGATTGTTGATCGAGGGAATGAAGTTGGGAACCTTTTGAGCGAAATCCTGCATACGCTCCAGGCGTTCGCGCTCCTGCGTCTTGGGGCCGACGACGCTTACGGGCAACGGCACATCTTGCGCCTTCTCCTCGCGCTGACGGGCGGTGACCTTGACGTCCTCGACCTGCGCGCTTGCCGCCGCAGCCGCCGCCGGCTGCGCATCCTCCGCCAGAGCGCAGCGCTCGGCGCTCAACAGGCCTGCCGCAACGCCTCCCATGAGCGCCAAGGGCGCAAAGCGCACGCTCGACAGCAATCGCTTACGCAACGCATAATCGCTGGACCCCATTTCCCTCGCTCCATTCGCGCCGCCGTCGCCCTGACGGCGAAACAATTTCTACTGGCTCCGCGGGTGGCTGGCCGCGCATCCATCGATGTTCAATCGATCTATTGACTATGTAGGATTATAGCTAATGGTCAATATTTCACGGCATATCTGGCGCATGAATCATTTAAAATAGATGCGATTAATAGATAATGTTGCAAATCCGCAACAAGCGCGACGTCGGTCGCGCGGCCCATGACGCATGCGGAAAGCGGCCGCTCGCGCAAAAGCGCGCGAGCTTCGCGCGGATGTTCAGCGCGCCGCGCAAATCCCCTTCAGGAGAATTTTCTCAAGTCTTCAATAGTCGCTAAGACCCGCATCCGCTTGCGGGACGAAATGGAGCGCGAGCGCAAACGCGGCGGAAATCGCAAGCAGCAGGAAAATCGCGAGCCAGCTTTTTGAAGAGACAATGGCGTCCTCCGCGCCGACGAGATGGGTCGGCTTATGGCCCGTCACCATGGCGCGAATAAGCGGCTCGCCTTTGATCGTCACGTGAACGAGCACCGCGACGATATGCACGCCGACCGCGGCGGCGATCACATAAAAAATTTTGCGATGCAGGGAGGTGAGCGCGAGACTCGTCTCCTTGCTGACGAGACCTGCCAAAGGCCCGGCGTTGAAAATTTCGTCATCGCCGAAGAGGCCGAGAGCGGCCTGAACGCCGAGCGTAAATAGAAGCGCGAGCGCCATGAGCGCGCCGAGCGGATTATGACCCGCATAGCGCGTGCGCAGCCCGCGACCGACGGCGCTGAGATAGCGCAGCACGCTGCGCGGCCCCCGAACGAAATTATGGAATCTGGCGTGCCGCGTGCCGACGAATCCCCAAATCACGCGGAATATGACGAGAACGATGACCGCATAGCCAAACCAGAGGTGATAGACGAAATAGCTCGCGCCGAGCTTGTTGGTGACAAAGGCGCCTATGAAGGATGCGGCGAGGCTCCAGTGAAAGAAGCGCGTGGGCCAGTCCCACACCTTCGCCTTGCGGCCCGGCGCCGCCGGCGCGCTTGATTGCGCGGCGGACGAAAGGCGATCATTCTCGAGCGTCGTCATCGCGCGGCCCTGTCGATCTTCGAAAAGCCCCGCCCGCGTCGCGCGCGGGGCCATTTCTTGCTTCGTCTTATTTCCTTACTTCGCCTTATAGCTGTCGTGGCAGCCCTTGCAGTCCTGCGCGAGCGATGCGATCGCGGTCTTCAAGCCGTCGGTCGCGCCTTTCTCCTTGGCGTTGATGTCGACGAACGCCTGCGCATGCGTCTGGAAGTCCTTCAGCTTCTTGTCGAAATCGGCGCGGTTGCTCCAGACGTCCGCCTTCGCCTTCGAATCCGGCTCGCCGACATTCGAACCTTCGGGAAAGGATTCTTCGAGCAGGCCGGAAAGGAATGCGATGCGGGCGGCGCGCTTCGTCGCCTCGGCCTCGTCATAAGCGACGGTTCCTTTCGCGACGCCGCCGAAATAGCGGAAGTAATTTCCGATCAGGGAAAAGGCGGCCTTCCGGTTTTCGACCGCGACTTTCGTCGGCGAAGGTCCCGCGGGCTGCGGGCTCTGAGCTCTTGCCGACGCAAAGACAAGGGCGCTTAGGGCTGCAGCCCCGGCGACAGTCGCCATGCGGCGGGGACCGGTGGAGGATTGAAGCATATTTATCCCACTCCTGTTTGACGAAGACGCATGTTCTCGGCGCGGCCCTTTCCCCGCGACGGCTATTCTCTCAATACTTATGTTCTTCATGCCACTTGCGGACGAAGGCCAACGTCTCCTCGACATGTTTGACGGGGTTGGAGTCGACGAGAGCGAAGGCCACCTTTCCATCGGGCAGGATGACGTATGAAATCCGGTCGGCCACAGCCTCTCCGGCGGCGTTCGGCTTCAGCCGCTTCGCGTCATAAGCGTTGATGACGGAAAAATTCGGATCGGCGCCGATCGGAAATTTGCTCGCGCATTCCTTGGTGGAGAATTCGCGCTGCGTCTCGATCGGATCGCCGGAAACGCCGATCAGGCTAGCGCCGGCCGCGACGAATTTCTCATGCCCTTCGGCAAATTCATGCGCCTCGATCGTGCATCCGCGCGTGAATGACTTCGGATAGAAGTAGAGAACGACCGGGCCCTTTTTCAACGACTCGGCGAGCGAAAAATTAAAGTCCTTTCCGCCGATCGCCGCAGGCAGGTTAAAGTCCGGCGCTGACTCGCCGATGTTCAACGCCGCCTGGGCGCAGGTCGCCGCGAGCGTGAAGCACAGGCCCATGAGCAAACTTCCCGGTTTCATGACGCACCTCATTTCTGTCTGGTGAAAATGTCGCGCCGCGACGCGCGGCGCGAAGAAAAAGCGCGGTCGCCAGCTTTATTTGGCTTGGGGGGTGGCTGCAGTCGGCTCGGCCGCGGCCGTTCTTGGCGGCGGCGGCGCGATCTTGGTCAGCGTTCCGCCTTCATCCTGATAGTCGAGCACGCCGATGGCGCCGACGACATGAAAGCCGTAACTCGCCAGAAGATCGCCGATGGCGCCGGCGCGATGCGCGCGGTTCGAAACCGTCACGATCACGCGATCGCGCGGGATGTAGGCGAGGCTCTTCTGCACGTCATTGGTCTGAATGCTGAGATAGACCGGAAATCCCCCGATCTTCGTCAATTCGTCCGGCCTGCGAATGTCGAGAATAAGGATCTGCTCGGGCCGCGCCGCGAGCGAATCGAAGGCGGCGCGATTGAGGCGCAGGGTCTTATAGGTGTAGCGCGGATCATTCGCCGGCGTGACGGGCGCCGCCGCGGGAGCGGACGCCGCCTGTTGCTCTCCGGCTTGGGGCGCCTGTACTGCGTTATCCGCCGCAATGGCCGATGCGGCGAAGAGCACGAAGGCCAAAGCGACCGCGGAAGTCTTGAAGCTGGAGTTCATTTGAACGCTCCTGTCGGACATTTCTTGCAAAGACGCGCGTCTCTCGTCAGCCGCGCAGATGCGCGTTGAAGAAGTCGATGGTCCTTCCCCAGGCGAGCTTCGCCGCCGCCTCGTCGTAGCGCGGCGTCGTGTCATTGTAGAAACCGTGCTGCACGCCTGGATAGATGAAAGCCTGATAGTCGATACCGGCTTCCTTCAGCGCCGCTTCATAAGCGGGCCAGCCGGCGTTGATGCGCTCATCTTCCCCGGCGTAATGGATAAGAAGCGGCGCCTTGATGTTCTTGACCTCGTCCGCGGGCGGTTGCGCCCCATAAAACGGAACGCCGGCGTTAAGATCGGCGCCGAGCTTCGTCGCCAGAAAGTTGACGATCCCGCCGCCATAGCAGAAGCCGACGGCGCCGAGCTTTCCCGTCGCGTTCGGCAATTTCTTCAAGGCGCCGGCGGCGGCGATGAAATCGGCGCGCGTCTTCGTCTGATCGAGTTTGGGGAATAATTCGCGCGCCTTGTCCTCGTCGCCAGGATAGCCGCCGAGCGGGGCCAGCCCGTCGGGCGCGAAGGCGATGAAATTCGCAAGCGCGACGCGGCGCGCGACATCCTCAATATTGGGGTTCAATCCGCGGTTTTCGTGGATCACCAGAACCGTCGGCAGCTTTCCCTGCGCATTGGCCGGCTGCACGAGATAGCCCTTGACCGTTCCATTGCCCGCCGGCGACGAAAATTCGATCCTCTCGCCCTTGATGCGGGGATCGTCCTTCTTGACCTGCTCTCCGAGGGCGAATTGGGGCGACAACGCTTCCAGCGTCGCCGCCGCGCCGCCCGCGCCGAGGCCCAGCCGCGCCACGCGATCGAGAAAGCCGCGACGGTCTATGTCGCCATGAACATAGAGATCGAAGCTCTTGAGAACCTCAGGGTGAAAGTCTTTGGCCGTCTTCCGCGTCATGGTCCGCTCTCTTTATGCTTCTTTCATGCGCCTGCGCGTGATCGTCGCCGATCTCAACGCGCGAGGCGCGGCTTATAGATGTCATGGCAGGATTTGCAGAGTTGCGGCGCCTCCCGCGCCGAGGCGGCGGCGGCGTCGAAATCGTTCTGATCGATGTTCTTGATCGCGTCGCCGACGACCTGCAGGCCCTTGCGCGAGATTTCGACCGCGTCCGCGGCGCCCTTCTTCTTGAAATAGTCCTCGGTGTATTTGAAGCCGTTGAGGAGAATTTCGGCGTCTTCCTTCGCGGCCTCGGCGTTCTGGGCGGTGATGTCCGGCTCGAAATATTTGATCGTCTTGTCGAGATCCCGCATCAGGTCGTTATCATAGTCGCGCAGGTCGATCGCCGCGGCGACCGGCGCGCTCGAAAGCGCCGCCAAGAGCGCGAGAAGCGCAAACCTGCCGTTCCTTTTCTTGCTGTCGTTCATTGCGTTACAGAGATTCTGCCCTTCATGCCGAGATGCAGGCCGCAGTAGTAGGAAACCTCGCCGGGACTGGAGAGGACGACATCGAATGTCTCGTCTTCGTCGACCTGTTCGGGGGAGCGAGAGATCTCGCGCCCGCCGGACTCCACGACGATTGAATGCGGGACTTGATCCTTGTTGACAAACCTCACCCGCGCGCCCGCCTTGACGGCGATTTCGGCCGGCTGGAAGCCGAAGTTTTCGATCGCGACCGTCGCCGGCGAGTCGGCGGCGGGCGCTCGCGGGCCGGCGACGCCTGTCGCCAAACCCGCGAGCAGTGGAATCCTCGCTCCCCACCAAATCGTGCGAACGATCATGATTCCGGCGTGAGGATGTCCTTGACGACCTTGCCATAGACGACCGTCGGACGCTCGGCCCGGCCGGCGCGGCGATAGATCGTCTTGAGATGGTCGAGGCCGAGCAATTGCAGCACGGTGGCGTGGAGGTCGTAAGTGTCGACGGGATTCTCCACCGTCTTCAAGCCGATCTCGTCGGTCTGGCCATAGCTGAAGCCGTGCTTCAGGCCGCCGCCGGCGAGCCATTGCGTATAGCCCCAGGGATTATGGTCGCGGCCGTCGCCGCTCTGGCCGTAAGAAGTGCGGCCGAATTCCGATGTCCAGACGATGAGCGTCTGATCGAGCAGGCCGCGCGACTCGAGATCGCTGAGGAGACCGGCGATCGGCTTGTCGACCGCCTTGGTATGCGCGCCGTGATTCTTCTCCAGCTGGCGGTGCGCGTCCCAATTCGCGTCATCGCCAACGCCCGCGCCTTCAATCGGACCGGAGACGACCTGGATGAAGCGCACGCCGCGCTCGACAAGCCGCCGCGCGCGCAACAGCGCGACGCCATAGCTCTTTGTCGCTTCGTCGTTGAGGCCGTAAAGCGCCTTGGTCGCTTCGGTCTCCTTGCTGAGATCGACCGCCTCCGGCGCCGTCGCCTCCATGCGATAGGCGAGATCATAGGAGCGCGTGCGCGCCTGCAGCTCGGTGTCCTCGGGATGCTGAGCAGCGCGAAGGTCGTTGAGCTTCTTTAAGAGATCGAGACTTTCGCGCTGCTGTTCGAGGCCGATCAACTCCGGCGGCGCCTGATGCAGGATCGGCTGCGCGCCCGGACGGAAGGCCGTGCCCTGATAGATCGCCGGCAGGAAGCCGGAGCTCCAGTTCACCGAACCAGCGCGCGGCTCGCGCTTGCCGTTATAGAGCACGACATAAGGCGGAAGGTCCGGGTTGGCGGAGCCAAGCGCATAGACGATCCAGGCGCCGAGCGAGGGGCGGCCCGGCGTCAGATCGCCGGTGTTGAGCTTCAGGATCGAAATGTCATGAGTCGCGCCGACCGTGACGCTCGATTTGATGAAGGTGAGCTTGTCGGCGTGCTGTGCGATGTTTGGAACCCAATCGGAGAACCATGCGCCGCTCTCGCCATATTGCTTCCAGGTGCGGTTCGAAGCGAAGAGCTTGCCGACGCCGCCCTGCGTGCTGGTCTTGATGCCCTGCAGGAATGACTCCGGCACGTCCTGACCCGCGAGCTTGATCAGATCGGGCTTGTAGTCGAAGAGATCGAGCGTGCTCGGCGCGCCGTCCATATGCAGCCAGATGACCGATTTCACTTTGGGCGCGAAATGCGGCTCCTTGGGCGCCAGCGGGTCGACGAAAGTCGCCGCATTGGCGAGAGGCGCGCCGAACCAGCCGCCGCCGGGCATCATTCCGCTGACGGCGAAGCCGCCTGCTCCATAAGCTGCTCCCCGCAGCCATTCGCGACGCGACGTCTTGATAAGCATGGCGATGTTTCCTTTCAACCTGACTGGGCGCTCTACTGGGCGCTCTAGAAGCGGTAGATGAAGTCGTTCGAATTCACGACGGTGTGTACGAGATCGACGAAGGCGGCGGCGCGGAGCGGATCGCTCGGCTTCGTCTTCGCGCCGACCGGAATGGCGAGCGACAGTTTGCCATCCTCGGCCTTCGTCGCGATCGTCTTTTGATGCTCGGCGAGGAAGGCGCTCAGCGCCTCCTTCTCGGCGTCGGTCGGCTTGCGCGCGAAGAGGATTCGATACAGACGCTCGATCTGCGCGTTTTCGTCCGGCCCCGCCTCATTGATGATACGGCCCGCGAGCGCCTGCGACCATTGGAAGACGATGTCGCTGTTGTAGAGGGTCAGCGCCTGCAGCGGCGTCGTCGTCACGTCGCGCTTGCTGTGGATCTGCTGCGCATTCGCCATGTCGAAAGTTTCGAGCAGCGGATAAGGCAGGCTGCGCCGCGTGAAGATGTAAAGGCTCCGGCGGACATGATCCTTGGGGTCTTTCGAGGTGGTCCAGGCGGGATCCTGATTGAAATTGCCCCCGCCCGTGAGATTTTCCGGAATGGGCGGATAGACGCTTGGACCGCCCACCTCTCCGTTCAGCTTGCCGGAGGCGACGAGAATCGAGTCGCGAATTTCTTCGGCCTCAAGCCGCTTGCGCGGGAAGACGGCGAGCAGCTTGTTCTCGGGGTCCGCCTTGGCGACGTCCTCGCGATAATCCGAGGATTGCCGATAGGTGGCCGAGAGCAGAATGTCCCGGTGAAGTTTTTTGACGCTCCAGCCTTCGCGAACGAAGCGATCCGCAAGATGGTCGAGCAGTTCCTGATTGGTCGGCTTGTCGCCCGCCTTGCCGAAATCGCTGACCGTCGCGACGACGCCCTTGCCGAAATACTGGTTCCAGACGCGGTTGACGAAAACGCGCGCCGTCAGCGGATTGGCTGGGCTCGCGAGCCAATTGGCGAGCGCGGTGCGTCGGCCGGAAGACGTCTCGGTCGGCTTGATGTCGGGCGTCTCCGAGGTCATCGCCTCGGGAAAGGCGGGCTGCACCTCTTCCAGCGGACGTTCGTGATTGCCGCCGAAATAGATATGGGTGGGCGGCGCGTCGGCATGGCCGAGCTCGGTCGCGGTGGTGAATGTGTTCGCGCCACGCGTCGGGCGCTTATCGACGAATTTGCGCAGCTCCTGGGTGAGCTTCTGATACTCCTCCCATTTGGCGACGATTTCGGGACTGTGCTCCGGCGCCGATTTGTCTTCCGCGGCATAGCGCAGGAAGGCCGCCAGCGCCGCCTGATCGGTGACGACGTCGAGACGGTGATTGACCCAGCGGTCGAGCGCGTTCCACTGCTCCTTCGGCTTGAAGATCGACTCGCGGCTGTCGGTGAGATAGCGCTCCTTGTGATATTTCAGCGCCGCGTCATGGACGGAGTCGATGATCGCCTTCTGCTTGGCGCGAATGTCCTTCGTCGCCTCATCGTAGATCGCCTGCGCCTTCTCGTAAGCGATTTCCTGCTCGCCCTTCCTGGCTGGCTGCTTCTCGTGGAAAGCCGTATTGGCGAAGAAGGCTTGTAGCGAGTAATAGTCCTTCTGCGTGAACTTGTCGCTCTTATGATTGTGGCAACGCGCGCAGCCGACGGTCGTGCCGAGAATGGCCTGGCCGATCGTATCGACGATATCCGTCGTGATCTGATATTTGCGCTGAACGAGATCGCGCGAATTGGCGTTGTCGGGATAGCCCGCAAGGAAGCCGGTCGCGACCAGCACGTCCTGATCGTTCGGCGCGATCTCGTCGCCGGCGATCTGCTCCTGGATGAAGCGCGAGTAGGGCTTGTCCTCGTTGAACGCCTTGATGACGTAATCGCGATAACGGAAAAGATTCGGCCGCGTATTGTCGTTCTGGAAGCCGGTCGAATCGGCGTAGCGCGCAAGATCGAGCCAAAGACGCGCCTGCCGTTCGCCATAACGCGGCGAGGCGAGCAGCCGGTCGACGAGCTTCTCATAGGCGTCTGGCGAAGAATCATTCACGAAAGCGTCAACTTCCTCCGGCGCGGGGACGAGGCCCCAGGCGTCGAGCGTCGCGCGGCGGATAAAGGTCGCGCGATCGGCTTCGGGCGAGGGAGCCAGATTCTTCGCTTCGATCTTCGCAAGCACGAAAGCGTCGAAAGGCGAACGCACCCATTGCTTCTGCTTCACGACCGGCGCGAATTGCCCCTGCGCCGGCAACCACGACCAATGCGGCTTCGAGGCCGGTTTGGCGGCTTCGGCGCCCGCCGCGTCCGGCGCCGAAGCGGGCTTCTCCTCCGCGGCGACAGCAAGCGCCGCGATGGAGACGCTCAGGAACAGTGCGAGATAGCCTCTCTTTGCAATCGTCCTCATTTTTCAACCTCAATGCATCGGTTCGCCGCGCGGATTCCCTCGGCTCACATCGGAGCGCCGTCATCTCGTTGTGGGGTGGGGTTTGCCGTTCGCGACCTTTCGTTTGTTCGGTTCTTGGCGACGAAATTCTCGCGGCGTCGTGGCGCGAAACGATGTGACGTCGCGCGCAACTCGCCGTAGCGCCGCAGGGGCGTTCAATGACGAATTTAGGATATCAACTATATAAAGTCTAGCTAAAAGATATGAAATTAGGCCGGCTCGCGACGTCGATCACAAATGACTATTATCATTCATATTTTAATGGCTGATTCTCTTGGCGACGGTCCGTCCTGATCGCCATAGGAGCGGCTAATCCATGCAAAACTGTGGAAAATTCAAATGTCGTACATCAATTGCCCGTTCTCGGCGTGGGCGATGGCGCGCATCTCGGCGAGGCTGCAATTGTCCAAAACATCGGAAAGCGCGCGTTGCGCGTCGAGCATCACGAGGCGCACGGCGCAATGATCGACATCGCCGCAATCCTCGCAAGGATGAAAGCGCGATCGGCTGGCGCAGGGCAAAGGCGCGAGCGGACCGTCAATCGCGCGAATCACATCGCCGACCAGAATTTCGCTCGCGGGACGCGCCAATGTATAGCCGCCGCCCTTGCCCATCCTCGAATTCACAAAGCCCGCATTGCGCAGTTCGCCGAGAATGGCGTCGAGAAATTTCTTCGGAATGTTCTGCGTGGTTGCGATGTCCTTCACCGGCACGGGTTGGCCGGGAGCGAAATCCGCAAGATGGACCATCGCCTTGAGGCCGTACTTTCCTTTTTTCGTCAGCACTCGGGCGGTTCTCTTCGAAAAATGATTTGGTCGCCCGAGAACCTAAGGCCCGCGCCTCAAATAGTCAACTAAAACGATAGACTATAATAATAATTTAAGCTCTTGATATTTATGGCGCGCTTACGCCCTCTGCCTCCCGCCATAGCCGGCCTGCAAGCGCAACAAGGCCGCAACCAGCGCGTCGACATCCTCGCAGGTGTTATAAAAGGCGAGCGACGGCCGCACCGTCGCCTCGAGGCCGAAACGGCGCAGAATCGGCTGGGCGCAATGATGCCCGGCGCGGACGGCGATCCCTTCCCGGTCGAGCGCCTTGCCCACGTCCTGCGTCTCATGTCCATCGAGCACGAAGGAAAGAACCGAGGCTTTCTCCTTGGCCGTTCCGATGAAGCGCAGGCCGGGCACGGTTCGCATCTTCTCCATGGCGTAGACGAGCAGGTCATGCTCGTAACGCGCGATGACCTCCATGCCGATCGCCTCGACGTAATCGAGCGCGGCGCCAAGGCCTACGGCGTCGGCGATATTGCCGGTCCCCGCCTCGAAACGCTCCGGCGCGCCCTGATAGATCGTCTTCTCGAAGGTCACGTCGGCGATCATATTGCCGCCGCCCTGCCAGGGCGGCATATGTTCGAGAACCTCCTGCTTGCCATAGACGACGCCGATGCCTGTCGGACCGAATACTTTGTGGCCCGAAAAGACGAAAAAGTCGCAGTCGATCGACTGCACGTCGACGGGGAGGTGCGACACCGATTGCGCGCCGTCGATCAGCACCCGCGCGCCATGGCGATGCGCCATGGCGGTGAGTTCGTGCACGGGCGTCACCGTGCCGAGCGCATTCGAGACTTGCGTGAGCGCGACGATGCGCGTTCTCGGATTGAGCAGCTTCTCATATTCTTCAAGAATGATCTGGCCGCAATCGTCCACCGGCGCCACGCGCAGGCGCGCCCCCTTTTCGGCGCAGAGCTGCTGCCAGGGAACGATATTGGCGTGATGTTCGAGCCAGGAAATGACGATCTCGTCGCCCTCGCCCACATTGCGGCGACCCCAGGCCTGCGCCACGAGATTGATCGCTTCGGTCGCGCCGCGCACGAAGATCACGCCCTTGACCGAAGGCGCCTTCAGGAAGCGCCGGGTCTTTTCGCGCGCCGCCTCATAGGCGTCGGTCGAACGCGCCGCCAGGGCGTGCGCGGCGCGATGAATGTTGGAGTTTTCATATTCATAGAAATGCGACAGCCGGTCGATGACCGACAGCGGCTTTTGCGTCGTCGCGGCGTTGTCGAGCCAGATAAGCGGCTTGCCATGCACCTGTTGCTGAAGGATCGGAAAGTCGCGCTTGACGCTGTAGGGATCGAAGACGCCCGCGCGCGACGCAGGTTGAGCGGAAAGCTCGGGCTCGAATCCCTTCGCTTCCGCCGGCGACGTTGATGGAGCGACGCCGGGCGCATGTCCGCCGTCGTGGTCGATGAAATAAAGCGCGTCCGTCGCCGCTGGCCCTGCCGCGCCCGGTCCGATCATCGTCGGCGCCGCCGAGGAGACGATGGGCGGAATGGGCGGCGTAACGAATCCCGCGACATCGGAGAAGCGATGCGCATCCGCCTCCGACGGCCGCGCGAAGATGGCGCCCTCTTCGCTCAAGGGCGCGCTGGCGCCGTGCGCGTAATTTTCATATTCGCCATCCGGCGGCGGCGCATATCGCGCGACGTCGGGCGTCTCGGGAATGGGCGCTGGAACCGGCGCGCCATTCTTCGCGCGCGTCTCGAAGGACGAAGGCGCCGGCGCCGGCGCGGCGACGGGCCCGCGCTCATGCAGGAAATAAAGATTGTCGACTGGCGCCGGCGCGCCGCCGCCGGGAACCGCGGGCGCGTTAATGCCGAGGGCGGGCGCGCGTTCGGGCGCAAGATCGAGATTAAGAACGGTCGCGTCGAACATTCGCGGCAAACCCGTGAAATCGAGCCCGGATGGCGCATTGGGCGCGTCGGTGGATCCGAGCGAGGCGCCGGGCTGCGGCAGATCGGCGATTCCAAAGGGGCGCGTCGGCGATTGCATATTGGTCGGCGCCGAGGGTGCGGGAATGTTAGGCGTCGGCACGACCGAGGGAATAGTCGTCGGCGGGATGTCGGGCGGACCGAAGGGCGGACGCGCCGGCGTAAAGGGCGCGGCGGAAGTCACGACCGACGGCGCCGGCGTGTCGGGAAGGCTCGGCGCGGCGACGGGCAGGCCCGGCAGCGCCGATTGCGCCGTCAAATGGTCGACGGACGGATTGATCGGCGTTTGCGTCGGCGGCGCCCTGAAGAAGGCGTTGGCGAACTGCGCGATCAGGGCGGCGTCCGGCCAGTTTGGCGTCGCTTCCGCAGGGGCGTCGGAAAAACCCGGCGTTTCGATTGGAGGCGTCGGCGGCTGCGCAGGCTTCATGATGCGGGCGTCCTCAAATCCTCCGCCGGCGGACGCCGCCGGCGGCGAACAGGCACTGGCAAAGACGATCAGGCGTATGTGTCGTCGTATTTATGATATTTGCCGACGTTCACCTCTTCGAGCACGCCGAGCGCGTCATGGGTAAGGACCGCCGCCGAGCAATAGAGCGAGATCAGATAAGAGGCGATCGCCTTGCGATTAATGCCCATGAAGCGCACCGAAAGGCTCGGCGCGACCTCGCCCGGGACGCCCGGCTGGAACAGGCCGATGACGCCCTGCTTCTTCTCGCCGGTGCGCAGCAGAAGAATATTGGTGTTGCCGTTTTCGTCGATATAGAGCTTGTCGCTCGGCACGAGCGGCAGACCGCGCCAGGTCAAGAACGGCGATCCGAAAAGCGTGACGGTTGGCGGGGGAACGCCGCGGCGCGTGCATTCGCGACCAAAAGCGGCGATGGCGCGCGGATGCGCGAGGAAGAAGGCCGGCTCCTTCCAGACTTTCGCGATCAGTTCGTCGAGATCGTCGGGCGTCGGCGCGCCGCCCCGCGTCTTGATCTTCATCGACGGCGCGGCGTTCGGCAGAAATCCGTATTCCGCATTGTTGATGAGTTCGGCCTCCTGCCTTTCCTTCACCTTTTCGGTGAGCAGGCGGATTTGCTCCTGAATCTGATCATAGGGATGATTGTAGAGATCGGAAACGCGCGTCTGCACGTCGAGCACGGTCGTCACCGCATTCATCGAATATTCGCGCGGCGCGTCCTCATAATCGACGAAGGTCTCGGGCAGATCCGCGTCGCGGTCGCGGGCGGGACTGCATTGCACGTCCGCGTCGGTGAGCGCGGACGCCTCCTTGACGCGGTTCAGACGATAAATGCCCGCCTCGACCGGCACCCAGGGCAGAAAGGACACGAGCCATCTCGGCGTGATGCCGGACCATTGCGGACGCGTCTTCGTGGCGTTCGCAAGCTGCCTCGCGGCTGATTCGCTGAGCGTTCGTCTAGCTTCGGGATCGGCTGTCATCGCAAATTCCTTGAGACAGGCTTGGACAAAAAGAGCGCGGCTGAAACGCCGCCGGCGTCGCAGCAACCCTTACAAGAGCGACGAGGTCTTTGCAATAATATCAGAGTAAAAAAAATAATTTCGTCTTGCAATATACTATTCTAATACTGAATATATATACCTATACCTCGACTATGGCGTCCATCATTTTAATAGAGGATTCAGCCCGCGACGCGACGGCGTTCGCCCTTTACGACGCGCTTTCCGCGAATGCGTCGGGATCGTAGGACATCACGAGATAGAATGTCGCGGCAGACTCGGAGAGATTGCGATAGCTGTGCGGAACGTCCGCCAGGAAATCGATCGCGTCGCCTTCGGTCAGCCGTTGCGGCGCCTCGCGTCCCACCGCGATTTCGACGCGGCCTCTCGCGACGACGATATTCTCCTTCGTGCCCGGCGCATGCGCCTCCGCATGCTGAACGGCGCCGGGCGCGAGAGTGACCTCGTAGAATTCGACGGGACGCTCGCTGTCATAAGGGAACAGCGGGCGCGTGCGGCAATTGCCGTCCCGCGAAGCGACGGTCTGCGCATGGTCGTTACGCATGACGAGAACGCCCAGCCGCTCCTTAGCGGCGATCAGACTTCCCAAAGGAATGGCGAGCGCATTGGCGATGCGCCAGAGATGATCGAGAGTCGGCGTCTCGACGCCCGTTTCGATCCGCAAAAGCTCCTTACAATCGATTCCGCTAAGTTCGGCGAGGCGCTCGAAGGAACGGCCCTTCTTGCCGATGAGTCTCTTGAGTCGATCGGCGACGACAGCCGCGAGCGCGCCGCGAGAAGCCGGCCGACCCTCCAAGCCCGGGATGTGTCGCACGCGCGCGCGATTCATTTGATAATTCCGATCATTTATAACATTTAAATTGCGCGCGACCCGCCGGTCAAGCGGTTTTCACGCGGCGCAGCGGATTCAATAATACAATGTTTTACAAACTTAAAAAGGCTACATCGCCCGAAAAGTTACGCGGCGCTCGATCCTTCCGCGCGCCTTCTTGTCTCTATCAATATATCAATTTAATATGATTAAAGTCGCTGATCACGGCGGCTTCAGCGTGGAGCACATCTTATGAAATCCGTGTCCTTTTCTCTGGCGGCGAGCCTTGTCGCCCTCGCCGGCCTGACGCCCGCACAGGCGGAGCTCTTGACCATCAAGGCCCTCTCGACGCCGATCGCGCTGACGATCGCGGAGACCGCCTATCAGACGTGTCTGCAGCAGGGCTACAATGTCTCCGTTTCCGTCGTCGGCCTCGAAGGCCAGTCCCTCGTCGCGCTGCGCGGCGACGGCACCGCGCCGCATACGATCGAAAACAGCCAGCGCAAGGCCTATACGTCGCGCACCTTCCGGGTGCCGTCCGGCGAATTCGCCGATCGCGTAAAGGACACCCCCTCGGCCGGCGCGCTGCATCTCGCCAATGTCGTCGCGGCGCGCGGCGCCTTGCCGATCAAGGTCGGCGAGACGGTGATCGGCGCCGTCGGCGTCTCCGGCGCGCCAGGCGGCGAGAAGGACGAAGCCTGCGCCAAAGCCGCGATCGACAAGGTCGCCGATCAGCTGAAATAGCCACGCCTCGCCGGCGCCCGCGCGCCGGCGAATTCATTTCGCCGCTGAGGATCCTTTCGATGACAGCGCAAAACCCTCCCGCCACAGCGCCGCAGGATCGCCTGGGAGTGGGAAACATCGTGTCCGAGCTGCGCGCTTTGCGCGTCGCCTCGCAAAGAAGCCGCTACGGCGACGGCGCGCTGCCGGCGCTGCCCTCGCGCAAGGAAATGATAACAATCGTCGACGGACTCGTCGCCGCGCTCTTCCCGCGCCATTTCGGGCCGCCGGAACTCACGCCCAATAGCGTCGACGGCTATCTCACCTTCATTCTCGAAAAGACCCTGCGCGCGCTCGAAGAGCAAGTCAGCCGCGAATTAAAGCTCAATTCCCACGGCTCGGGAACGACGGCGCTCAACGACGCCGCTCGCGCCGCCGAAATCGCCGTCGCCTTTGCGCAGTCCCTGCCCAAGGTGCGCGCGCTCCTCGACGCCGACATTCGCGCCGCGCTCGAAGGCGACCCGGCGGCGCGCAGCCATGACGAGATCGTCTTTTGCTATCCGGGCGTCGCCGCGGTCATTCGGCATCGCCTCGCGCATCAGCTTTACCTCCTCGGCGCGCCGATGCTCGCGCGCGTCATCGCCGAAATGGCGCATTCCGAAACGGGCATCGACATTCATCCGGGGGCGACGATCGACGAGAGCTTCTTCATCGATCACGGCACGGGCGTCGTGATCGGCGAGACGGCGCGCATCGGCAAGCATGTGCGCCTCTATCAGGCGGTGACTCTCGGCGCAAAGCGTTTCGAAGTCGACGAGGACGGCGCGCTGGTCAAGGGCAAGGATCGTCATCCCATTCTCGAGGACAATGTCGTGGTCTATGCCGGCGCGACGATTCTCGGCCGCATCACCATCGGCAAGGGATCTTCGATCGGCGGCAATGTCTGGCTGACGCATAGCGTGCCGCCGGGCAGCAACATCACCCAGGCGAAAGCGCGCAGCGACAGTTTCGACAACGGCGGCGGAATTTGATTTTCAAAATCTCGGGGAAGAGCGCCTGCATGAACCGATGGCTTCATGCAGGTTTTTTTCGCGGCGAAGCCCCCGCCGCGCGCAACGCCAAAAAAAAGCCGCCCCGAAGGGCGGCAGTTTGCCAAGTGGAGAGGAAATACTGATAGGTTTCGGAGGGTCTCCTCGTGCTATTGCGCGAGCGGGGGTTGACCGATCGCTGCGCGCAGGTCCGCCAAAGTCACGATGCGCGGGCCATGAAGGCCAGCGATTTGCGCCACGTCCAATTTGAGCTTCTGAATATTTTCGTAGAGATTGACGGAATATGGATTTGCGGTTTTCGGCGGCGGCGCGTCCTTCGCCGCAGGCGTGTAAGCGTCGGCTTCAACCAGAATCTTTTCCTTCGGCAAATAGATCAGCGCCAATTCGTCGCTATGGCCATTGCCGGCGATGCGATGAATTTCGATCGTACGCGCACCGTCGGACAACACATGCTTGTCCGCATAGGTTTCGAATTTCGCGGGCTTCTTCGACTGCGCCAGCCGATCGGGACGCAGCGTATGCGGCGCGGCCCAAACCTTCTCGTAATAGGGCTTGTCGAGTTCATGCGTCACCACGGTCGCGCCGGCGTCGACAAGCGTGCGCAGACCGCCGGAATGGTCAAAATGAACATGGCTGTTGACGACATATTTGATCGGCTTGCCCGGCGCGATTTCGGCGACCTTGGCGATGACCGCAAGCGAGCGCTCCTCATTGAGCGGCGCCTCGACGAGGACGACGTGATCCTTCTGCTCGATCAAGACGCTGTGATGCGTGCCGCCGGTAAGCCAATAAACGCCTTCCGCGAGCTTTTCGGATTTCACTTCGGGCGGCTCGGCCTTGAAGCCCGCGACATTTTCGGGAACCGCGATATCGACGCCCGGATTGAGCCTGGCGGAGGCGACATTGATATGGAGGACCGGATGCTCGCCCTGAACCCGCGTGAGCTCCGCCGGGAACTGCACGCCGCCGAAATCCTTATAGTCTTTGAATTTCGTCTCGAAGAGCGTGTCGCCGAGCACCGGGCTGTCGATCCAGCTTCGCACCCATTCGACCTCGTTCTTCGCATTGATGAAGCCAATGTAATGATGCTTGTCAGCGCTATCGAAGGACACTTCGACGCCGGCCCCTGACGCCTGCGACTTGGCGCCATTGGCGAGCGCGGCCTTGAGGAAGCCTTGCGGCGTCTCCCAGATTTCGGAAATGCGCTGCTCGACCTGCGCCGGCTGGGGCGTCGCGACCGACGCGGCGCCGGGAGGCGCATTGTTCGGCGGCTGAAAGTTCCAGGCTTTATCGCCGCTCACCAGCCAGTTGAGCTTTTGCTCCGTCGGCGCTGGGCGCTGACGATTGGGCTCGACGACCTGAATGCGCGTCAGCGCCACTTGCGCGGCCGGAAACTCGTAATTGATCCTGGCCTCATAGCTGCTCACGTCAAATTTGGGCCAGACCGAATCTGGCGCGGTCGCCTGGCCGAAATTGAACCAATGGCCGGAGCCGGAGAACTCCAGCGATTTGAGATTTGAAGCGCCGAGCGCATTGGCCGCTTCCTGCAGCGACGCGGCATGGGCCGACAGCGCCGCGAAAGACACCGCGAGCGTCAAACCGCGGAGAAAATGAGACTGGCGTCGCATGGATGGCTCCCTTTAATCATACTTAATTTATAGATTAATAAGGGGATAAAATCAGGCCGTCAACGGCTTTTTAAGCCGGATGGCAAATTAAATTCTACTCGCTGAATAGATTATTATTTCCTGGCGACGAGAAAGAGGCGCGGATAGCGCAGCAGCACCTTCCCATCGGATTGGCTCGGATAAGCGGCGTCGAGTTCGGCGCGGTAACGCGCGAGGAACGCCGCGCGCTCCGCGGCGTTCAACGCTTCGAGGAAGGGGCGCAAAGCGGAGCCTTCGAACCAGTCGACAATGTCGTCGACGCTCTCAAGCGCGTGAACATAGGTCGTGTGCCAGATGTCGAGCCGCGCGCATCGCCGGCTGAGCAACTCGTAATATTCGTCGACGCCGCCGACGAGAACGCGCGTCTTGGCGATCGGCAGGAGTCGGGGCGCCCAGGGTCCGTCCGCCGCCACCATGCGCATCAGCGCATGCGACACGTCATGGATATTGTCCGGCATTTGCGCGGCGAGCGCGCCGCCCGGCTCCAGATCGGAGACGAGTTCGACGAGGCGCGCGCGATGGTCCGGCACAAAGTGCAGGGCGGCGTTGGCGAAGATCAGGCTAGCGGGCGCGCTCGGCCGCCAGGAAGCGATGTCGTCCTTGACGAAATCCGCGCCCCTCGCCCGCCCGCGCGCGACGTCAAGCATGTCGTCGGAAAGATCGATCCCGACAATGCGCGCCTGCGGAAAGCGCGCGGTGAGCAGCTCCGTGCTGTTTCCCGGCCCGCAGCCGAGATCGTAAACGCTGCGAGGCGAAAAATCGGGGATATGCGCAAGGAGGTCGCGCGCCGCCCGTGTGCGCTCGCGTTCAAATTTGAGATAAAGCGTCGAATTCCAGTCGTTCATTTTCGCAAGCGTCGCTTCATCCGCGCGCGCGGCGAAGCGCATCTCCAGAGAAACATCGTTCTTTTGCGGCCGGGACGGGTCGCAGGCGACGCAATCCGATTCCTCGGGCAATGGATTATGCCTCAATTCGCTTCCGCGGGCTCAAGGCCACGCGCCATCCGCCGACTCGCGCGGCGAGCCGATCCACATAAAGAAAGACCACGGGCGTCGTGTAAAGGGTCAAAAACTGGCTGACGATCAATCCGCCCATGATCGCGACGCCGAGCGGCTGGCGCATCTCGGCGCCCTCGCCGACGCCAATGGCGAGCGGCGCCGCACCCATGAGCGTGACCAGCGTCGTGATCAGGATCGGTCGAAAACGCAGGGCGCAGGCCTCCGTGATCGCTTCTCTCGCGGCGAGGCCGCGCGCGCGCCTTGCGTCGATGGCGAAATCGACGAGGATGATCGCATTCTTCATGACGACGCCGATGAGCAGCAGAACGCCGATCATCGCGATGATGCTGAGCTCGGTGCCGCACAGGAGCAGCGCAGCGAGCGCGCCGACGCCCGCCGAAGGAAGCGTGGAGAGAATCGTCAGCGGGTGGAAAAAGCTCTCATAGAGCACGCCGAGCACAATATAGACCGTCGCCAATGCGGCGGCGATCATGACGGGCTGATTGGCGAGGGCCTCCCGATATCCCGCGGCGGTTCCGGCGAAAGCGCCCTGGATGGAGACGGGCGCGCCGACGCTGCTCATCGCCTCCCTGATCGCCGCCTCCGCGTCGCCGAGCGATTTGCCCTCGGCGAGATTGAAGGAGATCGTCACGGCCGGGAAATGGCCCTGATGATTGATCTGAATGGGGATACGCCCCACGTTCAGCGAACTGAAGGCGGCGAAGGGGATCATGCGTTCCGCCGCCGCGCCGCCGCCCGCCCCCGCGCCGATGAAAAGCTCCGAGAGCGCGTTCGGCGTGTCGCGGAAGCGCGGCGCGACCTCCATCACCACATGATATTGGTTCAGCGGCTCGTAAATCGTCGAGACCTGTCTTTGGCCGAAGGCGTCATAAAGCGTGTTGTCGATCTGGCTCGCGGTCAGATTGAGCCGCGCGGCGGTTTCGCGGTCCACGACGACGTCGGTGCGCAGACCCTTGTCCCTCTGGTCGGAATCGATGTCGACAAGGACCGGGCTTTTGCGCAAGGCGTCGGTAATGCGCGGCGCCCAGAGCCTCAGTTCGTCGAGATCGTCGGCCTGGAGCGTATATTGAAAGAGCGCGCTGCTCGAACGCCCGCCAATGCGGATGTCCTGGACGGGCGAGAGAAAGACCTGCGCCCCGCTCACCTGCGCGAATTTCGGCCGCAGCCGCGCCGTGATCTGGTCGGCGGAGACGCCGCGCTCGCGCAGCGGCTTCAGCGTGATGAGAAGATCGGCGACATTCACCGAGCCGCCAGGGCCGAAGCTCCCGCCGATCACGCCGGAGGCTGTCTCGATCGCGGAATCATTCTTCAGAATTTGGACGATTTGTTCGAGCTTGGCTTTCATCACCGAGAAAGAGACGCTTTGATCCGCAACGATCGCGCCGCGCATGCGGCCTGAATCCTGGATCGGAAAGAAGCCCTTCGGAATGATGTTGAACAGATGGACGTTCATCCCGATCGTCGCGAGCAGCAAAAGCATCATGGCGCCCGGGCGATTGAGCGCCAGGCCCAGTGTGCCGACATAGCCCCGATGCAGCAGGGCGAAGGCCGCTTCGCTGAGCCGCAGCAGCCAGAATGTCGAATGGCGCGGCGCCTCGCGCAGAAGCTTGGCGCAAAGCATCGGCGTCGCGGTGACGGAAAGGGCCAGCGAGACGAGCGCCGCCACGGACAAGGTCGCCGCGAACTCCCGCATCATGAGCCCGATGATTCCGCCCATGAAATAGATCGGAAGGAAGACTGCGATCAGCGATAAGGTCATCGACAGCACGGTGAAGACGACCTGACGCGCGCCCTCCAGCGCCGCACGCGCGCGCGTGACGCCATTCTCCATCAGGCGCACGACATTTTCGACGACCACAATGGCGTCGTCGACGATGAAGCCCGTCGCGACGGTGAGCGCCATGAGGGAAAGATTGTTGAGGCTGTAGCCGAGGAAATACATGCCGGCGAAGGCGCCCAGAAGCGAAACGGGCACGGAAATGCTCGGAATGAGCGTGGCGCGCGCATCCCTTAAGAAAAGAAAGACGACGCCGACGACAAGGACGACCGTCAGCACAAGCGTCAATTCGATTTCATGCAGGGAGGTTCGGATGGTCAGCGTGCGGTCCTGCACGATCCGCATGTCGGCGTCCGCCGGCAAGGCCGCGGCGAGCGGAGGCATCAGCGCCTTAACGCGTTCGACGAGCTCGATGAGATTGGCGCCAGGCTGGCGAAAAATATTGACCTGCACGCCGACGCGGCCATTGCTGATTCCATAATTGCGCGTGTCCTCGACCGAGTCGATCACCTCGGCCACATCGTGAAGCCTGATCGTCGCGCCGCCGCGATAGCCGACGATCAGCCCGCGATAATCGGCGGCGCGCCGCGACTGATCATTGGCGTAAATCTGAAAGCGCCGTTCGCCCTCCTCGATCGCGCCTTTGGGACCATTGTAATTCGTCGCCGCGATTGCGGCGCGCACGGTCTCCAGCGACAGGCCATATTGCGAGAGGGCGCGCGGATTGATCTCGACCCGGACTCCGGGAAGCGAACTGCCGCCGACGACGACCTGGCCGACGCCTTCGATCTGCGAGAATTTCTGCTGCAGAATGTTGGAGGCGATCTCGAACAACTGACCCTGAGTCAGCCGGTCCGAGGTGAGCGCGATGATGACGACGGGCACTTCCGCCGGATTGGCGGTCCTATAGATCGGATTGTTGCGCAGATTGACGGGGAGATCGGCGCGGGCCGCGGCGATGGCGCCCTGAATGTCGCGTTGCGCGCCATCGATGCTGCGGCCGAGGTCGAACTGCATGGTGACGCGCGCCGACCCGACCGAACTGGAAGAGGTCATTTCGGTGACGCCGGCGATCTGGCCGAGACGCCGCTCCAACGGCATCGCCACCGAGGTGGCCATCGTCTGCGGGCTGCCGCCCGGCATCCCCGCATAGATGGAGATGACCGGATAGTCGATTTCCGGCACGGGCGCCGCCGGAAGCAGGAAGAAGGCGACGAGGCCGCTCAGGCAGACGCCGAGCATCAGCAGGGTCGTCGCCACAGGCCGGGAAATCGCGGCGGCGATCAAATTCATGCCCGGCTCGCCTTCGCTTGGAGACCGGCGGGCGCGGAAGTCTCGGCGGAGAAGCGTTTCGCCAGTCCGTCGAAAGCGAGATAGATGACGGGCGTCGTGAACAGAGTCAGCAACTGGCTGAGGATCAATCCGCCGACGATGCTGACGCCGAGCGGAAATCTGAGCTCCGATCCTTCGCCGCCCCCCAAAATGAGCGGCACGGCGCCAAGCAGCGCAGCGAGCGTCGTCATCAGGATCGGACGAAAGCGCAAAAGGCACGCCTGATAGATCGCCGCGCGCGGCGAGAGCCGCTCGTCGCGCTCGGCCTGCAAGGCGAAGTCGATCATCATGATGGCGTTCTTCTTGACGATGCCGATGAGAAGAATGATGCCGATGACGCCGATGACGCCAAGATCGCTTCGCGAAAGAATCAAGGCGAGCAGCGCGCCAATGCCGGCAGAAGGCAAGGTCGACAGGATGGTGATCGGGTGGATGTAGCTCTCGTAGAGCACGCCGAGAACGATATAGACGGTGACAATGGCGGCGAGGATGAGCAGCGCCGTGCTTGTCGACGAGGCGTTGAACGCCTGCGTCGCGCCCTGAAAGACGGTGATGACGCTTAGGGGCGTCTGCAGCTCGGCCTGGGCGTCGCGGATCGCCGACATCGCCGCGCCAAGGGAATAGCCCGGCGCCAGATTGAACGAAATCGTCGTCGCGGGAAATTGCGCCAGATGGTCGATCGACAAGGGCGCCGCGATTTCCCGCACCGTCACGAGCGAATCCAGCGGCGCCTCCGCGCCGCCCGTCGTCGGCGCCCGCAAGGAGCCGAGCGCGGCGAGACCTGGCGCGCTGCGCGTATCCGCCTCGAGAATGACGCGATGCTGGTTTGCCTGAGTGAAGATCGTCGAGACGATCCTCTGGCCGAAGGCGTCGTAAAGCGTATTGTCGATCGTCGCCACGCTGACGCCATAGCGCGCGGCCGCGTCGCGGTCGATTTCGACATAGAGCGCGCGGCCGAAAGGCTGGGCGCTGCTCGACACGTCGCGAAACGGCGGCATCGCCGAGAGCTGGTCGACGAGCCGCGGCGCGTAGGCGGCGAGCGCCTCGGCGTTCGCGTCCTGCAAGGCGAAATGATATTCGCCGCGCAGGCCGCCCGTATCGATGGTGAGGTCCTGAACCGGCTGCAAGAAGAGGGATACGCCTGCGATGGGCTTCGCGGCGTCCTGCAGACGGCGCAGAACTTCGGAAATCGACCCGTCTCGCTCTTCTCGCGGCTTCAGTTTGATGAGAAGGCGGCCGCTGTTCAGCGTGCGATTCTCGCCGTCGACGCCCAATGTGGAAGAGATCGACTCGACCGCGGGGTCCTGCAACAACAGTTCGGATAAAGTCTCGCGCCGCTTGACCATGGCGCCAAAGGACGAACTCTGTTCGCCGACGAGCGCCCCCTGTATCAGCCCCGTGTCCTGAATCGGAAAGAAGCCCTTGGGGATGACGACATAAAGGAAGATCGTCAGGCCGAGCGTTCCGACGAAGAAGAGCAATGTCGCGCGCGAATGGTTCAGGACGACCGTCAGCATCGCGCCGTAAACGTCTACGATCCGGTCGAACCAGCCGGCGCTTGCGCCATGGGCTTCGCCCGACGCATGCGCGTCGCGAGAAGAAAGAAGCTTCGCGCACAGCATCGGCGCGAGCGTGAGCGAAACGACCGCGGAAATGACGATCGTGACGGCGAGCGTCACGGCGAATTCGCGGAACAGCCGGCCGACGACATCGCCCATGAAGAGAAGCGGAATGAGGACGGCGATAAGCGAAATGGTCAGCGACACGATGGTGAAGCCGATTTCGCGCGCGCCGACCAGCGCGGCGTCGAGCGGCGCAAGCCCCTTCTCCAGATAGCGCGCGATGTTCTCGGTCATGACGATGGCGTCGTCGACGACGAAGCCGGTCGCGATCGTCAGGGCCATCAGCGTGAGATTGTTGAGACTGTATCCCAATAGATACATGGCGGCGAAGGCGCCGACGAGCGAGACCGGAACGGAAACGCTCGGAATGATCGTGGCGCGAACATTGTTGAGGAAGAGATAGATGACGGCGACGACCAGGACGACGGCGAGCAGCAGTTCGAACTGCACGTCCTCGATGGAAGCTCTGATCGTCGTCGTGCGGTCGGTGAGAATAGCGACGTCGACGGTCGCGGGCAGCGACGCCTGGAGCGAGGGCAGCAAGGCCTTGATCTGATCGACGACGGCGATCACATTCGCGCCGGGCTGGCGCTGCACGCTGACGATGATCGCGGGCTCGAGATTTCTCCAGGCGCCCAAGTCGCGGTTTTCCGCGCCGTCGACGACCTTCGCCACGTCGCGCAGCCGAACGGGGCCGCCATTGCGATTGGCGATGATGAGCTGGTCATAGTCGCGCGCGCTTTTCAGCTGATCATTGGCGTCGATGGCGAATTCCTGCGTGCGGCCGTCAATGTTGCCTTTCGGCAGATTGACGTTGGCGTTCGAAATCGCCGCGCGCAGGTCTTCGAGCGACATGCCGAGCGAGGCGAGAGTGGCGACATTGGCGCGCACGACGACGGCCGGCCGGTTGCCGCCGCTGACGGTGACGAGGCCGACGCCCGTGAGCTGCGATATTTTTTGCGCGATCCGCGAATCCGCAAGCTGCTGCACCTCGGTCAACGGCAGCGTCTTCGAGGCGAGCGCGAGCGTGATGACCGGGGCGTCCGCCGGATTGATCTTGGCGTAGATGGGCGGAGCCGGCAGATCGGTCGGCAGAAAGCTCGCGGCGGCGTTGATCGCCGCCTGCACCTGCTGCTCGGCGACGTCGAGAGTCAATTTGAGGCCGAACTGGAGCGTAATGATCGACGCGCCGCCCGAGCTCGTCGAAGCGATCTGCGTCAGTCCGGGCATCTGGCCGAGCTGGCGCTCGAGCGGCGCGGTGATCGAAGACGCCATCACTTCCGGGCTCGCGCCCGGATAGAACGTGCGGACCTCTATTGTCGGAAAGTCGACTTGCGGCAGGGCCGAAACCGGAAGCAGCCTATAGGCGATCGCGCCGGCGAGAAGAATGGCCGCCATCAACAGCGTGGTTGCGACCGGCCGCAGAATGAAAGGACGCGAAACGTCTATCGCGCTCATGAGGCGCCGTTCTTCGCGGCGGAACGTCGGCCGCGCGGCTCCTGATCTTGCGGCTCCTTGGTCGGAAAGCTCACCGCCATGCCGTCGCGGAGCTTGTCGGAGCCTTCGACGACGACGCGCTCTCCCGGCGTCACGCCGTTCTCAACGACGACGCGATCGCCGCCCGCGGGACCAAGCTTCACGGGGCGCATTGAGACGGTCGAATCCGGCCGAATGAGGTAAACATAGGGCCCTTGTGCGCCCTGCTGAATGGCGGCGGCCGGCGCGAGCGCGACGCCGTGCAGGGTTTCGACGAGCAGTTCGGCGTTGACGAATTGGTTCGGGTAAAGACTCTCGTCATTATTGTCGAACTCCGCGCGCAGCTTCACCGTGCCCGAAGATGAATCGATCTGATTGTCGATGGCGACGAGGCGGCCGCGCGCGAGTTCGACGGCGCGTTCGTGATCGAAGGCGACGACCGTGAGCTTTTCGCCCGCGCGGAATTTCTTCAGGACTGACGGCAGCCGGTTCTCGGGCAGAGTGAAGATCACCGTTATCGGCGACAATTGCATCACGACGGCGATGCCGCTGGCGTCGTTTGCCTGAACATAATTGCCGCGATCGACCTGACGCAGGCCGATACGGCCGTCGATCGGAGAGACGATTCGGCAATAGTCGAGATTGAGACGCGCCTGATCGACAAGCGCGCGATCGATCGCCGCCGTTCCCTTATATTGACTGATGAGCGAGCGCTGGGCGTCGATCTGCTGTTCGGAGATCACGCCCTTCATTTTCTTGGCGAGGGACTCGTAGCGGATGAGGTCGCGTTCGGCGTTGGCGAGCAGCGCGACGTCCTTTTGCAGTTGCCCTTCCGCCTGGGCGAGCGCCAGTTCATAAGGCCGCGGATCGACTTGGGCGAGCGTGTCGCCGAACTTCACATTCTGCGCTTCGGTGAATTTGACGTCGACCAGCTTGCCGGAAATCTGCGTCTTCACCACGGCGGTCGCGAAGGGCGTCACGGTGCCGAGCCCGGTCAATACGACCGGAAACTCTCCCGTCGCGATCTCCGCCATGGCGACGCGCGCGGCAAGGCCCCTGCCCGCGCCCCTGCCCGGCCCTCCCGCGCCCGACTGCGCGACGAAGGCCGAATAGGCGTAGGACAGTCCCGCGCCGATCGCCGAGAGAGCCAGAGCGCCAATGATGCAGCGACGGAGGGAAAGCAGCTCCCGGAAAGCTCTCGGCCGCGGATGGGAGGTCGCGGCGACATCGGGATTCATTGCGGAGGGCCTTCCTCAATTGCTGCGTCGGCGGCAAGGTTTTGGAGATATAACTCTAGTTTAATGATCGGGAAATAGCAAGAACCGCCCGAGCCGCCGCCGAGCGAAAAGACATGCGCCACAACGAGAAAGCGCGGCTAGCTCGACGGTTTTTTATGGTGAAAGTCACGCGAGTGTCATCTGCGCGGCGCAAGCGACCCGCTTGTCTTCCTTTCTAATCTAGTCGATATATATGAGACAGGCGTCAAAATGGATTGGTCGAGCAGGGAGGCGGCGTATGCGAAGAAAACGGATCGTCATTGGCGCGCTGGGAATGGCGCTCGCGACGAGCATGGCGCTCTGCGGCGTCTCGCGATCCGATACGGCGGGGCGCCGCATCGGCGTCGCGGCCTTCAGCGACTGGCGCGCGGACGATCCCGGACTTTGGCGAAAGATCGCGCCGCAGGATTTGCCGCGTCCCCTGGCGAGCGAGCCCAAGGCGTCCCGCTCCGAGGTCGTGGCGCGGCCGGACGGAATCCTTCCCAAGACGCTCGCGGGTTTTGCGATCGAAACATTCGCGACCGGGCTCAACGGACCGCGGGTCATTCGCGTCGCGCCCAATGGCGATATTTTCGTCACTGAGAGCCCGGCCGGGCGCGTGCGCGTCTTTCGTCTTTCCGAGGGGACGATCAAGCCAGAGGCGAGCGAGATTTTCGCGGGCGATCTGGAGCGGCCTTATGGGCTCGCCTTCTATCCGCCGGGGCCCGACCCGCAATATCTCTATGTCGGCACGGTGTCGAAAGTGCTGCGCTTTCCCTATAAGAAGGGCGATCTGAAAGCCACCGGGCCGGCGGAAGTCGTCGCCGCCTTGCCGGGCGACGGCGGCCATTGGACGCGCGATCTCGCCTTCTCTTCCGACGGCAAGACGCTCTTTGTCGCCGTTGGCTCGAAGACCAATGTCGCGGACGGGCATGCGCGCCCCTCGCCCGCGGAGATCGCGGAGCTCGAGGCGAAGAACGGCGTCGGCGCGGCCTTCGGGCCGGAACGCGATCGTGCGGACGTCCTCGCTTTCAATCCAGACGGCGGCGACAAGCGCGTCTTCGCCAGGGGCATTCGCAATTGCTCGGGTCTGCGGCTGCGGCCAAAGGGCGAGGAGCTATGGTGCGTCGTCAATGAGCGCGACATGCTCGGCGACGATCTGCCGCCGGACTACGCCACGCGGGTGAAGCCGGACGGCTTTTACGGCTGGCCCTGGTATTATATCGGCGCCAATCCTGATCCCCGTCACGCCGGCGCGCGTCCCGATCTCGCCGACAAGGTGACGATTCCCGACGTTCTGTTCCAGCCGCATTCGGCGCCGCTCGGCATCGCCTTCTATGAGAGCGAACAGTTTCCGGCGGAGTTCAAGGGCGACGCTTTCGTCGCGCTGCATGGCTCCTGGAATCGCGGAACGCGAACGGGCTACAAGGTCGTTCGCTTGAAGTTCAAGGACGGCCAACCGACCGGCGAATATCAGGATTTCCTCACCGGCTTCGTGCTCGACGACGCGAAAGTCTGGGGCCGGCCCGTCGACGTGGCGGTCGCGCCCGACGGCTCGCTGCTTGTGAGCGAAGACGGCAATGGAACGATCTGGCGCGTCTCCTATCCGGCGAAGTGAGCGAAGCGCGAAATTGGCGCATCGCCGCTATTCGCGGCGAGCGGCCTTCGCCTCATTGGAGCGAGCGCCGAAAAAATTGACGGACTTGTTCGATCAGAGGATTCCCTCTGACCGGAACGCGCGCTGGCGCCATCCGTCAGACCGCGTCTTTCGCTCCCCGACCTTTGTCGAGGAAGGCGCGCAGACGTTCGCGCGCCTCATCCGTCGATCGCCGGAGCGCCAGGCTATGCGCCGCCTCGCGCAATAGCTCGTCGTCGACGGGCCGGCCCTGGCAGCGCTCCAGAAAGTCCTTGGCGTCCGCCTGCGCGCCCGCCGCGCCGCCGAGCAATCCCTCGACGATCAGGGCCCGCGCCGCATTCAACTGGCCCTTGGGCCTGACCTGGTGAACGAGGCCCATTCCAAGCGCCGCTTCCGCGAAAATCGACTCTCCCGAAAGCGTCAGCCGCCGCGTTTGACGCATGCCGATCGCACGGATGAGAAAGGGCGCGATCATCGCCGGCGTGACGCCGAGCCGCACTTCACTGAGAGAGAAATAGGCGTCGTCCCCCGCCAGGACGATGTCGCAACAGGCGATGAGCCCGACGCCGGCGCCGAAAACCCCGCCATGCGCGACGGCGAGCGTGGGTTTCGACAGCCTGTCCAGGCGGAGCAGCATCGCCGCGAGCGCGAAGGCGTCTTCTTCGTTCTCGTAAAGCGTCTTTTGGGCGCCGCGCACCATCCAGTCGATGTCCGCACCGGCGCAAAAATTCTCACCGGCGCCTTCGAGCGTCAGGAGCCGCACGTCGTTCCGCTCGCCCAGACGTTGCAGAGCCTCATGAAGCGCAGCCACAAGTTCGCCGTCGAAAGCGTTGCGCTTTTCGGGGCGGTTGAGCCTTAACGTCGCGACGCCGCGCGGATCGACCGATTCAAGCAGCACGGGCATGTCGGCCTCACATGGAATTAATCCAGAAAAGATTGTTCGATCGGCGCATCATGCGCGATCAGCAAGCGAGTCCGATCCCGCGGCGCATGTCAAGCGGCTTTGGATATGAGATCAATCTGCGGCGGGCTTCGCGCGGGCGACGCGGGTCACGCCCGCGCCGTCGAGCTCTCGATCAGCCTCTCGCGCGTCTCCCGCTCGTAATCGGCGAGTTCAGGGCTGATCGCCACCTCCAAATGCGCCTGACACCCCTCGAGTCTTCGTAACTCGGCCGGCAACGTTGCAAGCGCCTGCGCCGCATAAGCGCAAATTTGCGAGAGTTCGAATGTTTCCGACGCGACGCGGCGGCCAGAGAGCATGACCGGTCGCAACAGGGCGACGCCCGGAAGATTCTCGCCATGACGGGCGATGACGTCCCGCATCGCCACGCCGTCCTGGAACTCGCGAAAAACCTGTTTGCGGCCCGGAAGCGATTTCTTGCCGGTCGAGAGCTTCATGCGCCCGACGCCCGCATATTCCGTGAGCTTATAGGCGATGTCGAGGACAGGCGCGTCGCTCGACGCCGCCATCTCCGTCCCGACGCCGAACATATCGATCGGCGCGCCGCGGGACGTCAGATCGTCAATCTTGGTTTCTTCAAGCCCGCCGCTTGCAACGATCCGCACATCACTCAAACCCGCTTCATCGAGGACTTTGCGCGCTTGCCGCGACAGGCTGTCGAGATCGCCGGAATCGAGCCGGATGGCGCGGACCTTGAAGTCGCGCCCGCGCTCTTTCGCAAGCGCCACGACCTTCTTCACGCCTTCGATCGTATCGTAGGTGTCGACAAGCAGAATCGTCTCGGGAAATACGGAGGCGAAAGAGCGAAAGGCCTCCATTTCGGAGAGCGAGGCCTCGACGAAACTATGCGCCATGGTTCCGGCGACGGGCAGTCCATAGGCGAATCCCGCCGCCATATTTGAGGTCGAGGCGACGCCGGCGATAAAGAAGGCGCGCGCGCCCTTTGTCGCCGCGTCGAGTCCCTGCGCGCGCCTCGCTCCGAAATCGGACACCAGGGCGCCGCGCGCCGCGACAACCACGCGCGCGGCTTTCGAGGCCAAGGTCGTTTGCAGGCCGATCTGATTGATAATGAGAGTCTCGAGAAGCTGCGCCTCGCCGAGGGGCGCGACGACTTCGATAATGGGTTCGTTTGGAAAGAAAGGCTCGCCCTCGCGCATCGCATAAATGTCGCCGGAAAATCGAAATCCTTCGAGCCAGTCGAGAAATGGCCGCGGAAAGATTTGCAATGACGCAAGATAGTCGATCTGCTCCGCCTCGAAGCGGAACCGCTCGATTTCGTCGAGAAGATCCGCCAGACCGCATGCGATCAAAAAATTGCGCCGCGCTGGAAAATTACGAACGAAGAGGCTGAATGTCGCCTGCTCGGACATGCCCAGTTCGAAATAGGCGCGGAGCATCGTGAATTCATAAAGGTCCGCGAAGAGGGCGTTGGAGGACACGATGGCGGGCCTCGCGTTCAGGATTTATCTTCGCCATCCTCGACGATGACGCCCGCATGGCGCAAGTCCTCCACGGCCTCCCGGCCTTTCTCCAACGTTATGGGGCGCGTGCCGGAAAGCCGCACATGCGTTTCGAAGCCGGCGGCGACCGCATCGAGCGCGCTCTCGCGCACGCAATATTCTTGCGTCAGCCCGACGATCAACACGCGACGCACTCCAACGCTACGCAGCCGATCCGCGAACCCTTCAACGGCGAACGCCGAATACTGGTCCTGTTCGAGCGCCATTCCCTTGCTGACGAGGATCGCGTTTTCCGGCAGACGCAGATCGTCGTGAAAGCGCGCGCCCGCGCTGTTCTGCACGCAATGCGGCGGCCAGGGTCCGCCCTTTTCATGAAAGCTCGCATGTCCGGGCGGATGCCAGTCGCGCACGGCGACGACACAGGCGTCCGCCGCGACCGCTTCTTCAATCAGCTCGTTGGCTAGGGGAACGATCTTGTCGCCGTCAGGGACTGGTAGAGCGCCGCCGGGACAAAAGTCGCGCTGCAAATCCACGACAAGGAGGGCGTCGCCAGCTCGCAGGCGCATCGCTCCGCTGGCCATGATTCCCCCTTCCGTTCGCGAAATCACATTGACCGGCCCTCGCCCGGGCGCAGTGTCTTTTGTGTCGCAATCGCTTTATGTAGCGTCGCCCTTGCTCCCGGCGCAAGCAAGCTGCGCCTTAATGCGAAGGCCGGTCGTCGCGGGCGGAACAGCCGACGCGAGCTATATGGCGAGGCTCAGGCGTCAGGAAGGCGCTGGAATCTTATGAAGGATCGAAATAGTCGATTTTTCCCTTCGGATCCCTATTGGGACAAGGAATCTCTTTAAAGATCACCTCGGCAAGAGCCTTGATGCCCACATTCGTGCGTAGCGACAATCGATTCGGATCGGTGGTCCAGCTCTGATAGGTCACGATGCCGCGCGTAATGCTGATCACCGTATATTTTTCGGAGTTCTTTTCGCCGCCCTTGCTCCTGTAGCATTTGCCGGGCTGAATATCCTCTTCCTTGATCGGCATGTCGTTCATCCATATTGCGGCGCGATGCGCGCCCGACGTGCAAAATCAGGACCAGAATCGATGGCGCTTTCCTCGCGCGTCGACGCCCGCATGGCCGCGCCTTATAGATCAATGCCCTATGCGCTGACGAAATCGAGGCGCATCAAGGTTCTCGCATCCAAAGCGACTTCCATCGCGCCGAAAATTTCCTCAAGCTGGGCGAGGCTCGTGACGCTGACGATCGGCGCCGTGACGCCCGGTTGGGCGAGGAGCCAGGCGATGGCGACCTGCGCCGGCGTCGCGTTCAATCGGAGCGCGGCGCCGTCGAGTTCGCGCAGAATATCGAGGCTGCGGTCGTCGAGAATGCGGGCGACGACCGCGCCGCGCGTCGCGCCGATTGTGTCGGCCAGGGAGCGATATTTGCCGGTAAGGAAGCCCGCTTCGAGCGGGCGGAAGGGAATGACGCCCAAATCTTCCCTAAGGCAGAGATCGCGCAAACCGCCTTCGTAAAAGCCGCGGGTGACGAGATTATAATGCGGCTGCAGGCAAGAATAGAGCGGCAGCCCCTGCGCGCGGGCGATCGCCAGCGCCTCAGCGAGACGCGGCGCCGAATAATTCGACGCGCCGATCGCGCGAACCTTGCCGCTCTCGATGAGGCGCGCGAAAGCCGCGAGCGTCTCTTCCAGAGGGACCGCCGTATCGTCGAAATGCGCTTGATAGAGATCGATCCGGTCGGTCTTGAGCCGGCGCAGCGAATCGTCGGCCGAGCGGATGATATGCGCCGCGGAAAGGCCCCTGCCCACATTCGGCATGTCGCCGCCCAGCTTTGTCGCGATCAATACCCGATCGCGCTTGCAGCTCGCCTTAAGCCAATCGCCGATGATCGTTTCGGACTCGCCGCCGCTGTGGCCGGGAACCCAAGTCGAATAAGTATCCGCCGTGTCGATGAGCGAGAAGCCGCGATCGACGAAAGCGTCGAGAATGGCGCAGGAGGTCGGCGCGTCGACCGTCCAGCCAAAGACGTGGCAGCCGAGCGCAAGAGGCGCGCAGCTCAGTCCCGATCCGCCGAGTCTGCGATGTCGCATGGAAAGGCCGACGACGCGTTAAAAGCTATTCAAATCCTCGGGCGCGATGCGCACGCGCATCCCGTCGAGGCTCGCATCGAATTTGATCTGGCAGGAGAGCCGCGAAGTCGCGTCGCGATGGCTGGCCGTCGCCAGCATGCGGCTTTCGCCTGGGCCCATGTGCTCGATTCTGGCGCCCTCGGGCAAAAAGACATAGACATGGCACGTCGCGCAGGCGCAACTGCCGCCGCATTGCGCGACCAGCTCCTCGACGCCGGCGCGCCGAATGAGCTTCATCAGCGTGACGCCGTCCTTGCCTTTGATTTCCTTTTGATCCCCGCTTCGGGTTTCCAGCGTAAAGCTCGCCATATGTCCTCATATCGCCCAAACGCGCCGCGAGACGTATCGATTCATCCCGGTTGAGGATCGAAGGCGAATTTCAGCGACGCGAGACCGGGGTAAACGGGATGCCCGCTTGTCGCACCGCCCTCGCGCGCGATGAAAGCCGTCGCCAGTCCCCCGGATTTTGCGGCGTCCAGCTCTTCCTCATTGCTCGCGATGACAAGGATCGAACCGCAGGGCAGGTCCAGGCGTTCGGCGATGACGGAATAGGAGGCTGGCTCGATCTTCTGGCCAATCGACGTATCGAGAAAATCCTCGAATAGCGGCGTGAGGTCGCCGAAGGCGTTATAGCGGAAGAGAAGCCTCTGCGCCAAAGCGGAAGCCGACGAATAGCCGAAGAGACGCAGACCCGAGGAGGTCCAAGCTTTGAGGCTGTCGGCGACGTCGGGATAAAGCTCCCCAGTGGTGGCGCCGGACTCGAAAGCGTCTTGCCAGATACGGCCCTGAATGGTCTTCAGCGGCGTCGCCTTGCGGTCCTGCTTCATCCAGCGCAGCAGGAGCGCTTCCGCTTCTGCGAGCTTGAGATCGAAGCCGCCCATGAGACGCCCGGTTTCCTCCAGCGCCTCCTCGATCTCTTCGTCCTCGGCATGCTCCGCGATATAGGCGCCAAGCCGCTCGCGCGCGATGGGCGCGAGCGTCTGCGCCATGAAAGACATGGGCGCCGCGGCGCCTTCCACGTCCAAAAGGATGGCGCGGACAGATTCGATCGTCATGCGCCTCTCGCAAGCATCATTTATGCCGTATCGAATTGCTCGAGCGTCGCGAGCAGCCCGGCCTCGTCCCATGCCGGCAGCGAGCAGGTTTCGCCAGCGCAAACGAAGGCCGCCGCGTCCTTATCGCCGATGGACTGCAAGCGCGCCGCGCCGACGGCGGACGGCGCCTCGGCGCCCTCCATATCCACGACGATACGATCGATGAAGGGCGCGCGCAGCGCGGCCTCATACAAATCCTGCCGCCTCAAACCCACTGTCACGATCGTCTTGGCGCGCAGGCGCGAGTCGAGCGCATTGAGCGTCGCGAGATGGCCGAAAAAATTCGCGCGCATTGAAGGGCCGAGCGCCGCGAACATGGCGTCGGCGCGCTGTCGCCATTGGTCGTCGCCGCTCAGCGCCGCCAGCCGAACCAGCGCCGAGAGATAGACGGGGTGGGCGTTGGGAATGGCGTCGTCGGCCGTCGGCGCAAGCTGCATGATCACATCCGCCGCGTCGTTCGCGGCCATGCGAAGAAGGCCGGTCTGCGGGTCGAGATGATAGGCTTCGAGCGCCTCCGCCCAGGCGATGGCGTCGGCGAGATAGTCTCCGCCGGAAACGGCGACGCCGCGCCAATTGCGCGCCTCGTGCAGCGCGAGCGCCGCGCGGATCATCGCGGCGTGATCGAGCGCCATGCCGGGACTGACGAGAACGTCGGCGCGCCAGCTATGCGCGAGGCGCCGCCGGCCCTGCGCGTCGCCATACTGCATGGTCGAGACGATGAAATCATAGGCGCGCGCCGCCATCTCGATCCACGCCGGCTCGCCAAGCGCCGTCGCCGCATTGGCAAGAGCGGCGATCATCAGCCCGTTCCAATCCGCCATGATCTTGTCGTCGCGGCCCGGATGAACGCGGCCTTCACGCGCGAGGAACAGTCTTTCCCGCAAGGTCGCGAGCTGCGCTTCTTCTTCCGGCGTCGCGGGCGGACTCAAAAGACGATTGAGGATCGTCGCCATTTCGCCGCGCGATTCGTCATGCCAATTGCCGGCGGGCGACGCGTCATAGAATTTGCCAAAGAAAGCCGCGTCCGCTTCGCCAAGACAGGCGACGAGTTCGTCATAGGTCCAGACATAGAAGCGCCCTTCGGCGCCTTCGCTGTCGGCGTCGAGGCTGGCGCAAAAGGCGCCGCTCGAATACGTCATTTCCCGTCGCAGCCAGCCGACTGTCTCAGTCGCCCGTCGCCAGAAAAGATCGTCGCCGAATTGGCGATAGCACAAAGCGAGGACTTCGAGAATCTCGGCGTTGTCGTAAAGCATTTTCTCGAAATGCGGCGCAAGCCAGCGGTCGTCCGTGGAATAGCGCGCGTAGCCGCCGCCCAGATGATCGTAGATGCCGCCATTGGACATTTTGGTCAGCGTCAGCCTGACGAGATCGCGAAAGACCGGCGTCTTACCATTCGCGCCGGCGCGCCAAAGAAATTCGAACACTTGCGTATTGGGAAATTTCGGCGCGCCCCGCAGTCCGCCGTCCTCCGCGTCGATCACTTTCACGATCTGCGACGCGAAATTGAACAATTGCGCCGGCCCCAGCGCGACGGCCCCCTCGCCCGCTTCCGCTTTGACCGATTGTTCGAGCCGTTCGCGCACCGCCTTGGTGTTTTGCGCGATGGCGTCAGGCTCGGCGCGAAATGCTTCGGAAACGCGCTTCAAAACGGAGACGAAAGCGGGCCGACCATATTGGTCGCTCTTGGGGAAATAGGTTCCGCCCCAGAAAGCTTCGCCTTCCGGCGTCAGAAACATGGTCAGGGGCCAGCCGCCCCTTTGTCCCAGCGCCTGCAAGGCGGTCATATAGAGATGGTCGATGTCCGGCCTCTCTTCGCGATCGACTTTGATATTCACGAAGAGTTCGTTCATGACCGCGGCGGTCTCAGGGTCTTCGAAGCTCTCATGCGCCATCACATGACACCAGTGGCAGGCCGCATAGCCGACGGAAAGCAGAATGGGCTTATGCGCCGCGCGCGCTTCTTCGAGCGCCTGCGGCGTCCACATCCGCCAATGCACCGGATTATGGGCGTGCTGCAGCAGATAGGGGCTGGCGGCCCGATGAAGCTCATTGCCCGACATGGATTTGTCCCTTCGCAGGGGAGATAGCGCGCCGGCCCTGTTGCAAAATGGCCGCCAGCCGCGACGAAAGCGAGCCTGCGCGATTTCTTTATCTTAAAAAGGCGACGCGAATCGCTGCGCGATGAGGGCGTAATCGATTGGATTAATGAAAGCTTTCGAGTCCGCGCCCTTCTCGATGCGCGCTCTGCTGAGTGGCGGCCTAGCCCCACAAACATCTCTAAATTAACATCGCAAATGAACCTCTCATTGGACGCCGATTATTTCTCCGGAAGCCGATCGATTAAAACATGAGTCGCCGAAAAGAACTTCTCAAACATGCGTCCAAAAGCGCGAGGGGCATAGAAATAGGCCCCTATTTTTCGCCCATCGCCTCGAAGCGCGACGGCTATAATTGCCTCTATCTCGACGTGTTTGACACGGAAACCATCAAGCGTCGCGCCGCGTTGGACCCCTTTCTCACGCCGGAGCAGGTCACGCGCGTCGAAGACGTCGATCTCGTCGGCAACGCCTTGCATATCGACGAACTATGCCGCGAGGCGGGAGAGATCGAGCCATTCGACTACATCATTTCGGCAAATAATTTCGAACATCTCCCCAACCCGATTAAATTTCTACAGGCTTGCGGACGCGCGCTCAAAAAGGGCGGCGTTCTTTCCATTGTCGTTCCGGATAAAAGCGGATGCGTCGATTTCTACAGGCCCCGCACCAGTCTGACGGCCTGGATCGAAGCGTTTTTCGCGCAAGCGGAGCGCCCGACCCACGCGCAGATATTCGAGCAGCTCGGCATGAGCGCGAGAAGCATCGGCGACATAGAGCCCTCCGCCTCCTTCAGCTTTGTCGCCGAACGGAAATTACGGGAAGCCTTCGAAGATTGGGCAAGAAGCCGAAACGCCAATGACGCATCCTATGTCGACGTTCATTGCTCCGCGTTCACGCCAGGCAGCTTCAGGCTTCTTTTGACGGACGCTTTTTTTCTGGGTCTGTCGCCCTTCATCGTCGAGGAAGTGACGGCGGATATGGTTCAAGGAGGATTTTTCGCGCATCTGCGCCTGGCGGGCTACGAAACCTTCTCTGAGGAGGAGACAGCCGCGCATTACGCCCATCGCCAGGAAATCCTCCAGCAGGTCATCGAGGACGAGGCGAAAGTCCTCGAGAGCGAACGCATCAGCCAGATCTTCGAAAGCATGTCCAGGCGCTACGGCCGATCCCATGGAGGCGGCGTCCTTGCGATGGCGGGCGCGCTCGGCTTGTTGCTACGCAGGCGTGACGTGAAGCTCGTCAAGCCTTATCTCGCCGTCAAAACATCCGCCCTTTTCGATCCGGCTTTCTATGCGCGCTCCGTCGGAGGCGGCGCCGCGCATTATCTCCTGCATGGCGCGAAAGAGGGCCTCGATCCGGGTCCCTTTTTCTCGACGACCGGATATTTGCGACAAAACCCGGACGTCGCGCAGACAGGGATGAACCCTCTCGCCCATTACGAACTTTACGGTCGCAAAGAGGGCCGTAAGCTCGCTTTGCGATAGCGCGGACACCGGGTTTCCTCGTCAATTAAGGCTTAAGCTCGAACAGCCCTTCGTCGAGCGGCTCGGACGCGTCCTTGCCGGACGATCCCACAGCCTGCGCCCGGACATGATGGTCGGCGGCGAGCACGAGATAGACGGCTGGCAGGACGAACAGCGTGAAGAGCGTGCCGATCGAGAGTCCAGAAGCGATGACAAGGCCCATATTGTAGCGCGAGGCGGCGCCGGCGCCGCTCGCCGTGATGAGCGGCAGCACGCCGAGCACCATGGCGGCGGTGGTCATCAGAATCGGGCGCAGTCGAATGGAGGTCGCCTCCAGAATCGCCTCGCGCTTCGACTTGCCCGCAAGTTGCAGCTCATTGGCGAATTCGACGATCAAGATGCCGTGCTTGCTGATAAGGCCCATCAGCGTCACGAGGCCTACCTGCGTATAGATGTTGATGCTCGCGTCGCCAAAGCCGAGCATGATGAACATCAGAGCGCCGGCGATCGACATGGGCACGGAGACGAGAATGATCAGCGGATCGCGAAAGCTCTCGAATTGCGCCGCGAGCGCCAGAAAAATGATGATCAGCGCGAAGCCGAAAGTGACCGCAAAACCGCTCGACTCTTGCACGAATTGCCGCGAGGGACCGGCATAGTCGATCGTATAGGTTGGCGGCAGCACCTTATGCGCGACCTCTTTCAGCGTGTCGAGCGCTTCGCCGGCGATGATGCCTGGAGCGGCCACGCCCGAAATCGTCACCGAATTGATCTGCTGGAAGTGATTGAGCGACTCGGGAACGATCGTGGTCTCGAGCTTCGCGACGGTCGAAAGCGGCACCAAGGAGCCGTCCGCCGTCTTGATGTAGTAATTCAGAATCTGATCGGGATTCAGGCGAAACTGTTGGGCGACCTGCGGAATGACCTTATACGAGCGGCCGGCCAGCCCGAAATATTGCGTATAGCCGCCGCTCAATGCGGTGGTGAGCGCGCCGCCGACATCGATCATCCTGAGGCCGAGCTGCGCCGTCTTTTCGCGGTCGATGACAACGGACAGCTGCGGCTGGTCGATCTTGAGATCGGTGTCGAGGAACATGAACTTTCCGGTCGCCAAAGCTTTCGACAAGAATTCGCGGGAGATGGCGTCCATCTTGTCGAACGGGTCGGTGCTCTGAAAGACGAATTGAATGGGCAGACCCATCGAGCCTGGAAGCGGCGGCGGCTGGAAGGCGACGAAGCGCACGCCGGGGACGGCGCTCAGCTCCTGCTGGAGCGTACGCTGCAACGCCTCGGCCCCGAGCTTGCGCTCGTCCGCAGGCTTCAGCACCATGCCGTTCAGATTCATCGCCGCCGAATTGATCTGAAACACGCTGTCCGTCTCAGGGTGCTTGGCGATGATTTTATAGGCCTGATCGGCGTAATAGAGTTTTTGCTGGAGAGTGGCGTTCGGCGCCGGCGTCGCCTGCGCCAGAATAATGCCCTGGTCCTCGTTGGGCGCGAGTTCGCTCTTGGCGTTGGAATAGAGCCAATAGATGCTCGCCAGCACCAAACCGCCGAAGACGAGCGTGACCGGGACAAAATTGAGCGAGGAGTCCAACAGGCCGTGATAGCGGTCCCTGACGGCGTCCATCCTGGCGTCGATGAAGCCGACGATGCGGGATTCGAGCGTCTTCTTGCTTAGATCCGGGGGCTTGAGCGCCAGGGCGCAGCTCACCGGCGACAAAGTGAGCGCGATGATCCCCGACACGGTTACCGCTGACGCTAGCGTAAAAGCGAATTCGACGAAGAGCGCGCCGGTGAGGCCGCCCTGGAAGCCGATCGGCACATAGACGGCGATCAGCACGATCGTCATGGCGACGATCGGTCCGGCGAGTTCGCGCGCCGCCAGCAGCGCGGCGTTGAAAGGCGTCAGGCCTTCGCCAAGATGTCGGTTGACGTTTTCGACGACGATGATCGCGTCGTCGACCACCAGCCCGATCGCCAAGACGAGCGCCAGCAGCGTCAGCAGATTGATCGAAAAGCCGAGCGCGAAGAGAAAGGTCAGAGAGCCGATCAGCGAAAGGGGGATCGCCACGATCGGGATCAACACCGATCGCCACGATCCCAGAAAGGCGAAGACGACCGCGGTGACGATGAGGACCGCTTCGATCAGCGTGTGAATCACCTCGTCGATGGAGCTGTTCACGAAATTCGTCGTATCGTAGACGATCTCGCTGTTCAGTCCCTCGGGCAGTGCTTTGACAATGTCGGGGTAAACGTCTTTGACGCCTTTGACGACATCGAGCAGATTCGCGCTCGGCGCCACCAGAATGCCGATATAGACCGCCTGCTTGCCGTTGAACGACACCGAGGATTCATAGTCGTCCGCGCCGAGCGTGACATTGGCGACGTCCCTCAGCTTCACATTGGCGCCGTTCACCTGCTTGACGACGAGATCGCGAAACTCTTCGAGCGAGTGAAGCGAGGTCGCCGCCGAAAGATTGACCTGCACCCATTGGCCCTTGGTCGAACCGAGGCCGGCGATATAGTCATTGCCCTGCAGAGAGGCGGCGACTTCGGCCGCCGTGAGCCCATAGGCGGCGAGCTTGACCGGATCGAGCCAGGCCCTGAGCGCGAATGTCTTGCCGCCGATGAGCTCCGCCGTCTGCACGCCCGGCACGGATTGCAGGCGCGGCTGCACGACGCGGATGAGATAATCCGTCACCTGGCTCGGCGTCAGCATGTCGCTCTTGAAGCCGATATACATGGCGTCGGTCGTCTGGCCGATCTTGACGGTGATGACGGGACGCTGCACGGCCTGCGGCAATTGGTTGAGCACGGAATCGACCTTGGTGCTGATCTCCGTCAGCGCCTTGCCGGAATCGTAATTGAGCCGCAGATTAGCGGTGATCGTGCTCACGCCGATCTGGCTCGTCGAAGTGAGATAGTCGATGCCGTTCGCCTGCGCGATGGCGTTTTCGAGCGGGGTCGTGACGAAGCCGGCGACGGTCGCGGGGTCGGCGCCGAAATAGTATGTCATCACCGTGACGACGGCGTTTTGCGTGCGCGGGTATTGCAGCACGGGCAAGGTCGTCAGCGATCTTAAGCCGAGCACGAGGATCAGGAGGCTCACCACGGAGGCGAGCACCGGGCGACGCACGAAAATGTCAGTGAAACGCATCAGCGAAGTCTCCGTTCACTGATCTACGGGCTTGGGATTGGCGTCGACGGGCGGCTGCGGACTTTCCGAAATGGCGAGCGGCGCGCCGTTTCGCAGCTTGACCTGTCCCGCCGTCACCACCGTTGCGCCTTCGGGCACGCCTTCGAGCACCGCCACCTCATCGCCGCGCGTCTCCCCGAGGCGAACAAAGGCCTGATGCGCGACGAGGCCGGAGCCTTGCGGCGCTTTCTTATCGGCGCTCTCCTCGGCTTTTTGCGCAAGGAACACCGAATTGCCGAAAGGCGCATAGACGATCGCCGTTTGCGGCAGCGTGATCAGGCGCTGGGGCTTGCCGGTCGCGATCTCGACCGAGGCGAACATGCCGGGCCGCAGCTTGCGATCGGCATTGGCGAGGCTCGCGCGTATTTGCACATTGCGGCTTGCGAGATCGACCTTGGAGCTGATCGCGTCGATCTTGCCGGTAAAGCTCTGGTCGGGAAAGGCGTCGACCTTAGCGGTAATCGTCTGGCCGACCGTGACGCCATTCAAGGCCTGCTGGGGCAGCACAAAGTCGAGAAAGATCGGATCGAGCGCCTGCAAGGTCACGATCAGCGTTCCCGCGCCGATATATTGGCCGATATCGATCTGGCGGATGCCGAGCCTTCCGGCGAAGGGCGCAAGCAATGTTTTCTGCGCAATCACCGCCTCCTGCTGCACGACCTGGGCGTTGGCGCTTCTCAGATTTGCGACGTCGGTGTCCACGCTCGCCTGGCTCGCGGCGTGGATTTTGAGCTGCGCCTGATCGCGGCGCAGGTTGATGGCGTTGAGCTCCGCCGTGGCTTTCAACGATTCGAGCCTGGCGTTGTCCGTATCCTTGCGCAGCTCGAGGAGAATCTTCCCCGCCTCGACGTCCTGCCCCGATTGGAAGTAAATCTTCTCCACGATGCCCGAGGTTTCGAGCGAGAGGTCCGCGCCATTGACGGCGCGGAAGGTGCCGATAGCGGAAAGCTTCGGAAGCCATTCCTGATAGACCGCCGTGGTCACCGAAACGGTCTGCGGCGGATTGGCCATGGAGGCGAGGAACTGCCCGATCATCATCGAGCGGAAACTGACGAAGCCGTAAAGGCCTCCGAATACGACGGCGACGCTCGCCAGCATGATCATCATCGGCTTGAACATCGATCCGAGACGGTCTTGCAAAAGCGTCTTAACCGGCAAAAGCGTCTTAACGGGCATTGGTGCGTTCCTCATGCTCCGCGCGTATAGCCGCCGCGATCGGCATGGTCGAAATGAGGTCGGTGGGTTTGGGCAGCGACGCTGGCGTCTCGTCGAGGCGGTTCCACCAGCCGCCGCCGAGCGCCTGCATGAGCGCCGCCGTATCGGAAAAGCGCGCAGCCTGCGCCTGGACGCGATTGAGACGGGCGCTGAGCAAGGTCTGTTCGGCGTTGAGCACCGTCGTATAGGTCGTGGAGCCGGCGGCGTATTGGGCTTCCGAAATGTCCAAGCTCTCGGCCGCGGCCTTTTCCGCCGCCACCTGCGAACGCAACGTCTCGGCGTCATGCTTGATCGCCTGCAAGGCGTTGGCGACGTTCTGGAAGGCGCTAATCACGGTCGCGCGATATTGCGCTTCCGCCTGTTCGAGCGCGGCGAGCTTCGCCTCGCGCTGGTGGAACAATCTGCCGGCGTCGAACGCCTGGCCGGCGAGCTGCGTCGCAAGATTGTAGACCGATGTCTGCGGCCAGAACAATTGCGAGAAATTTCCCGCCTGGCTGCCGCCGTTGCCCGTCAGCGTGAGCTGCGGCAGCATATTGGCCGTGGCGACGCCGACATTGGCGCTCGCCTGATGCAATTGCGTTTCCGCCGAAAGAACGTCGGGACGCTGGCGCACCAGATTGGACGGCAGGCTGAGCGGCAGATCGCGCGGCAGATGCAGATGCTCTATGTCGATCGCCTCTCCCTTGTCGTCGTTGGGAAAGCGGCCGAGATAGGCCATGAGCTGATTGCGCGTCTGCGCCCGCGCCTTTTCGAGCGGCGGCAGCGTCGCTTGCGCCTGGGCGACCAACGCCTTCTCCGAGACCACGTCGGCTGCGCTCACGGCGCCGAGCTCGAAGCGCTTCTCCAATATGTCGAGTTGCTTCTGATAGGCCGCGATGAGATCGCGCGTGACCTTGATCTGCGACGCATAGGAGGAATCGGTGATCGCCGCCGTCACGACATTGGCGGTCAGCGCGAGATAGGTCGCCTCGAGCTGGAAGCGCTGATATTCGGCGCCCGCGAAATCGCTCTCGACCGTGCGCGTCGTCTTGCCGAAGACGTCGGGCGTGAACGACACGGCGACATTCGAATTATGGAGCGTATAAAGCAGCGCCGTCGGCCCGCTCGCTGCGCTGCTTTGCGCGAAGCCGCCGAATTGCGCCGTCGTTATCTGCTGGCGCGCGACGCTCTGAGTCAGAGTGGATTGCGGAAAGAAGGAAGCCACATCGGCTTCCGTCGTTTCCCGCGCCTGGCGCAGCGCCGCTTCGGCGGCGGCGATGTTTGGATGGTTTTCCAGCGCCTCGGTCACGAGCGCAGAAATCTGCTTCGAGCGGAACAGCCGCCACCAGTCGCCCGGCACGTCGCGCCCGGAGACGAGCCGCTGCGATGCGCCGGCGGCGGCGGCGGCGGATTGCGTGACCGGCGAAAATTTGCCGGACGTATAGCCCGCGCCCTCGGGCGTCGGAGGTCCGAGAAAGTCGGGGCCCACCGCGCATCCTGGCAGCGACAAGGCCCCTAGGATCGCGGCCGCCGCCGCGAGGCGAAGAGGCGCTAAACGTCTCCCGCCGCAGGCGAGCGGCTGAGACGCTGCGCCCCGCGCGTCGATGTCGGCGCTGGATGCGACAGGCTGACCCTGAAGCGGAAACGGCGGCATTAACAACCCTGTCTGGAAAACTGAACGGTTCAGTTCTACTCGGTCATTATGTTGATGCGCGAAGTCCAAGTCAATGCTAAACTGAACCGTATAGTTCAGTTCGCGGCGAGGAGAGCCCCACGCGCGGACAGGTCTGAAATCAGACCGAATAGACCTGATTTTTACGTCATTCTTTCGGCAGGGACCAAGCTCGTCTATTTGGAATTCTTCCGGGCGGCGGAGAGCGAAAAAAGGGTCGGCGGCGAGCCAAAGACGGGGAAGATCGAGAGCATATGTCGACGAATGCAGAGCCGGCTCCGGGAACGGCGGAAGAGCATGTCCAAGGCCGCAAGGAGGCGCAAATCCTTTGCGCGGCGCGGCTGGAGTTTCTGAAACACGGGTTTTCGGAAACCAGCATGGACGCCATCGCGCGCGCGGCCTGCGTTTCGAAGGCGACGCTCTACGCCTATTTCCCCAGCAAGGAGGCGCTGTTCAGCCATCTGGTGCAAAAGGAATGCGAGGAGAAATGCCGCGACATCCCCGCGCCCGACCTCGACGGCGGTCTGACTCCCGCGCTCGAAGCCTTGTGCCGGCATTTCATTTCCCGCTTTCTGACCAAGGACTCCGCCGCCTTCTTCCAGACCGTCTCTAGCGAGCGCTGGCGCTTTCCCGAACTTTGCCGCCTGTATTTCACCACCGGCAAGAAGACGGTGCTCGACTTCGTCGCCGGCTATCTCGACGAGGCGAAGAAAAGAGGCCTCCTCCTGTTCGACGACGCGCATATGGCCGCCGAACAATTGCTCAATCTCGCCGTAGCCGATCTTCCGCTGCGCGTCGCGCTGGGTCTCGAACTGCGCAGCGAAGCGGAATATGAAAAAATCATGCAGGCCGGGATTACGGTTTTCCTGAAGGCCTATGGCGCTTCGAACGCTCCCCGCGCGTGAGACAAGACGTTCGTCCAGTCCAGCCGAACTCCCCGGGCGCGTAAGTCTCATTTCTCATTGGAAGACATATCGAAGAAGCGGTTGCCCGGACGCGGCAGGCCGAGATTTTCGCGCAACGTCGCGCCTTCATATTCGCGCCTGAAAATCCCGCGCCTTTGCAGCTCCGGCACGACGAGATCGACGAAATCGTCAAGTCCGCCCGGCGCATGGGAGAACATAATATTGAACCCGTCGGCGGCGCCCGTGAAAAGCCATTCCTCCATTTCATCCGCGATGGCCTTCGGCGCGCCGATGAAGCCGAACCCGGAATAGCCGCCAGCGCGTTGCGCGAGTTGGCGCACGGTCAGATTTTCCGCGGCGGCGAGCTCCATCATTCTTTCGCGCGCGCTCTTGCTTGAATTGGTCTCGGGAATGTCCGGCAGCGGCGCGTCGGGGTCGAATTTCGAGGCGTCGACGCCGAGCATGACCGAAAGCGACGCGATCGCGCTTTCATAATGTACGAGACTGTCGAGCTTGGCGCGTTTCGCGCGCGCTTCCTCCGCCGTTTCGCCAACGACGACGAAGGCGGCGGGAAGAACCTTCAAATGGTCGCGGTCGCGGCCGATCCTGTCCATGCGGCTTTTGATGTCGGCGTAAAAGGCGCGCGCGCTTTCCAAGCGGCCGCCGGCCGCGAAGACGACTTCGGCGGTTTCGGCGGCAAGCTGGCGGCCGGCTTCCGAAGCGCCGGCCTGCACGATGACGGGCCAACCCTGGATGGGCCTTGCGATGTTCAAAGGACCGAGGACTTTGAAAAACTCGCCTTGGTGATCGAGCGCGCGAAGCTTGTCGGGATCGAAATAGACGCCCGTTTCGACATCGCGGACGAAGGCGTCGTCCGCCCAGGAATCCCAAAGTCCCGTGACGACGTCGATAAATTCGCGCGCCCGTCGGTAGCGCGTCGCATGTTCGAGATGCTCATCGCGGCCGAAATTCTTCGCCTCCATCGGATTGCTGGACGTCACGACGTTCCAGCCGGCGCGGCCATTGCTGATATGGTCGAGCGAAGCCATTTTGCGGGCGATGTGATAAGGCTCGTTATAGGTCGTCGAGGCAGTGGCGATAAGGCCGATATGCTCGGTGAGGACGGCGAGCGCCGGAAGCAGCGTCAGAGGATCGAAGGAGGTCACGGTCGCGCTGCGCTTCAGGGCCTCGACCGGCATGTTGAGCACGGCGAGGTGATCGGCCATGAAAAAAGCGTCGAAGCGCCCGCGCTCCAGGGTCTGCGCGAAACGCGCCAAATGCCGGAAGTTGAAATTGGCGTCGGGATAGGAACCGGGATAGCGCCACCACGCCGTATGGATGCCGACCGGGCGCATGACGGCCCCAAGATGCAAGCGACGTTGCTCCGCCATGTTTCTCGCCTCGTTGGACTTCATTCGTAACGCGACTGATCCCTTCGCCGACTGTCATTCCCGGCAGGCCTGACCGGGATCAGAATCTCTCCTTATACGGCCTCAAATCCATCTCCTGCGTCCACGCCGAACGCGGCTGCTGGTGAATCCGCCAATAGGTCTCGGCGATCGCGTCAATATCGAGAAGGCCGTCGTCGCCGCGCGCATTCACGAAATCCGGCATGAGCCCGCGCAGCCATTCGCCATTGATGCCCCCGTCGATGACGACATGCGCGACATGGAGTCCGGCCGGCCCATATTCGCGCGACATGCTCTGGCTGATCATGCGCAGGCCAGCTTTGGCGACGGCGAAATGCGCAAAATTCGCGCTGCCGCGCAGACTGCCGGTGGCGCCAGTGAAGATGATCGTTCCGCGTCCGAGAGGCAGAAGCCGCCGCGCGGCCTCCTGGCCGACGAGAAAGCCGCCGAAACAGCCGATGCGCCAATAGGCTTCGAACTGCGCCGGCGTAATCTCGGCGAAGGGGATGCGCGCATTGGCGCCGGCGTTGAAGACCACGACGCTCGGCGCTTCATGCGCGGCGTCGGCGTCGAAGGCTTTGGTGAAGAGATTGCGCACGTCGCCCTCGTTAGTCGCGTCCGTCGCCACCGCCTCCGCCGATCCGCCGCCCGCCGCGACGCCGGCGACGACCCGATCCAGCTTCTCCCGCGTGCGGCCGGCGACGAAGACGTGAAAATTCTCGCGCGCGAATCTGCGCACGACGGCTGCGCCCAATCCCAATTCCACGCCGACGCCGACGACGATGGCCGAAGGCTTCTTTTGCGGCGGGGTCGTTTCTGCAGCCATGCGTTGCTCCTTAAGAGAAGATCGAACTCTTGGTCCCGCTTTTACCTCATCTCATTCATCGGTCGCGCAAGGACCGGTCGGTCATCGCAAATTTCATTCTGGCATTGAACGCCTTGCCCGAAGCGGCGAGGCGCCGCGCATAGGGAGCGGTTGGCGTCAAAATCCGACGGTCTTTTTTAAGTTGACTATTTCAGTATATATTATAGATATTATCGCAGATAACGAGAAGCGGCGGCGTGACATCGCGGAGTTGGCGCGCGCTTTCGGCGTGCGAGTCCCTCATGACCCAGGCGTATTACAGTCAGGCCAATCACGGCCCCTTCGCCGAGCATGGCCTCGGTGACTTCGAGCTGGAGAATGGCGAGCAAATACGCGGCCTCCGACTGGCTTACGCCACCTTCGGCCGCCTCGCGGCGGACAAGTCCAACGCCATTCTGTTTCCGACCTGGTATTCCGGCACAAGCAAGATCGTCGAGCAGGCCTATATCGGCCCCGGTCGTGCGCTCGACCCCGAAAAATACTTCATTATCCTGGTCAACCAAATCGGAAATGGTCTCTCTTCATCGCCCAGCAATACGCCCGCGCCTTTTGGCGCGGCGCGCTTTCCCGCCGTCGCCATCGGCGACGATGTGAAAGCCCAATATCGTCTGGCGACCGAGAAATTCGGGATTGAACGCCTCGCGCTGGTCCTTGGCGGCTCGATGGGGGCGCAGCAAACCTATGAATGGGCCATCCGCTATCCGGACGCCGTCCGCCGCGCCGCGCCCATCGCGGGCCTCGCCAAGGGAACGGCGCATAATCGCTTTCTGGTCCAGACCTTCATCGACGCCATCGCGAGCGATCCGGCGTTTGATGACGGCTGGTACGCCGACGCCGGCCGGGTGCATCGCGGCCTTCGCCGTCACGCTGGCCTCTTCGCGGCGTCGGGCTTCACGCCGGATCTCTTCAACCGCCGCGCCTGGGGCGGCCTCGGCTTCACCACGCGCGAAGATTTCGTCACCGGCTTTGTCGAAAACCATTTCCTGCCCCAGGACCCGAACAATCTCATCCTGCTGGCGAGGAAATGGCGCGACGCCGACGTGACGCGCGGCGCCGGCGAGAGCCTCGACGCTTCGCTCGCCCGCATCAAAGCCAAGACCTTCGTCATCGCGATCGAAGAGGACGGCTTCTTTCCCCTGAAGGATATCGCGGCGGAGCAAGAGAAAATTCCCGGCGCGAGCCTCAAGCGCGTGTCCTCGGTCTGGGGCCATCTCGCGCTCTTCGGAGTCGACCCCGCTTACAACGCCGCGATCGACTCCATTCTTTCGGAGCTTCTCGGCTGACGCCGCAGCGGCGCCCCTGCCCGATTTTTCCCGCCGCGCCGGCGGACAGCCTGTTCCCCAAGCCTGCACGAAGACGTGCGAACCGTAAGAAAGGACGACGCTATGTCAGACGAAAAGCCCCCGATCGATCCGCATCCCTTGAGCCCCTATGTCGCCTGGGCGGGGAACCGGAACAAAGACCCGATCCTGTCCGTATTCAGGGAGATATTCCCCAAGGAAGGCGACGCGCTCGAACTCGCCAGCGGCGCCGGGCTGCATATCAACTATTTCGCCCCGCATTTCCGCGGCGTGAAATTCCAGCCTTCGGACTATGACGTCGAGGTTTTCGAGACGATCAAGAAAAAGCGCGCGGACCAGGGCAACGACAATGTCGCGGACCCCGTCCGCATCGACCTGACCGACCCGTCGTCCTGGCCGACGGAGGACAAGAAATATGACGCGATCTTCGTCATTAATCTCTTTCAGGTCGCGCCTGTCTCGATCGCCGAAGGCATTACCGCGCTCGGCGCGCGCGTGCTGAAGCCCAACGGCTTCATCGCCATCTACGGGCCCTTCAAGCTCGATGGCGAATTCACGACGCCCTCGAACGCCGACTTCGACGCCACGCTGCGCGGCGCGGGCGTCACCGAATGGCATCTGAAGGATACGAAGGACATCGCCGCGGCCGCGGCCGCCAATGGCCTCGCGCTGAAGGAAAAGGTGAGCCTTCCCGCCAATAATTTCATTCTCAAGATTGCGCGCGCATAAGATCGCGCGCACGCTTGAACGCACATGCGTCGATGCGCCTTGCGCGCGTCGAGGCATGCCGTTCAGGTTTTAGAATTCGACGCCTCGAAGCCCCCTTTCTCGCGCAAAAAGCCGAAGCGAGGCGGCGCCCCAACGCAAAGGAGCAGGACGATGAGCATCAAGAAGGTTTTTCTCTACGCGGAAATTCAGGTCGCGATCCCTTTCGAGAAGATCGACTGGAAAACGATCGACAAGCAGATGAAGGAGAATCCCGGGCTGAAGAGCAAGACCTGGCTCAGCGGCGTCAATAATCACTCAATCGGCGGATTCTACGAATTCGATTCTGTGGAGAACGCCAGAGCCTATGCCACAGGCTATCTGGCCAAGGCGGCCGACCAGCTCGGCGGGTTGCTCTCCGTGAAGCTGTTCAACGGCGATGTCACGGCCGAAGCGAGCAAGGCCATCTATTCGCCATTTTACGCCAATGAGGCCGGGCCGGTTCGGGTCCCCGCTGAAGCGGACGCCTAAAGTCCCGAGGCGGGAGGCGTTCCGTATCGGTTAATTGGCGTCTGCGGCCGCGCCGGCCGCGTCAAATTCTCGCGGTTCATCGCCCCATTCCACCGCGAGAGCGCGATCGTCGCTTTCCTTGCGTTTGGCCGGCGCCGCCGGCGCGCCGAGATAGACGAAACCGATAATGCGCGTCTGAGGAGAAAAGCCGAGCGCCTCCACGACGCGCGGGTCGTGAGCGGGCGCGCCCGTGCGCCAAATGGCCCCAAGGCCGAGGGCGTGCGCGGCGAGAAGAATATTCTGCGTCGCCGCGCCGCCCGCAAGGATCTGCTCGATTTCGGGAACCTTTGGATTGGGGGTGGGCGTGACGGCGACGACAAGAATCGCCGGCGCGCGCAGCGGCTTGAGCCGCTCGCGATCGAGCGCCTCCGGCGCGACGCCCGGCTCGCTCACGCGCAAGGCGTTGGCGACGACGTCGCCAAACCGTTGACGCGCTTCGCCGCGAATGATGAGGAATCGCCACGGACGCAGCCGCGCATGATCGGGCGCGCGCGCCGCGGCGCGCAGAAGGATCGCGAATTGCGCATCGGTCGGCCCTGGTTCCGACAAGGCCGAAACGCTCGATCGCGTGGCGATGGCTTCAAGAACATCCATTTCTCTTTCTCCCTGCGCCGCGTTTTGGACGATTGAGAACCGCTGGATCACACTGCATTTGGGCGAAGCCGCCCCGATGCGGATAACGGAAGCGATCTTTCCATAATGCGCGCGGGCGGTCAGGCCAAGCCCGAGCCCCGCGATCAAAAAGGGCGGTCGCTTCGGCCGCCGGTTGACGAGGGTTGCGCGCCAGCTTGCCAAGAGCCAGGATTGACTGAATGATCGGCCCGGCATAGGGCTTCGCGCCGCGACGCGCGCGTCAGTCCCGACTTGCATAGAGCTCCCGCGCCAAGAGCCGCCCATTCCCGTCTTCCAGGCCTCGATCATAATGACGAACATCAAGGCGCTCGCGCAGGCAATTATCGTCAACCTCATCGTTTTCATGGTTATGGCGTGCATCGCCTTATTGGCTTTGGAATTGATCTTGAGGACGACGGAGCTGCTCGATCAAACCAACAGCCCGACCCCGTCATACATTCCCGACCGTCTGAAAAACGAAGATAGCCGCATCGGCAAAATAGGATTTATTGACGTCAACGGCTTTCGCACCGCCGTCGAAATCCCCGATCTGATCGATCATTTGCGACATAATAAGAGATGCAAGATCGTCGTTTTGGGCGATAGCTACGTTTGGGGCGACGGCCTGAGCCCGGATATGCGATGGCCGGCGAAATTCCAGAATTTAGTCAATTGCGACGTCTATCCTTTCGGTAAGAACGGCTGGAGCAGCCTGCATTATTTCGGATTTTATGAAGAGTATCTGAAAGATCTAGATTTCGACTATTTGCTGATTGGGCTGGTGGCGAACGACCCGCATCCAATGGGGAAGTTTCTCGGGCACAATTACGAGCCTACCTTCATGCCTTATCATTTGACGGATCTGTACTCGATTTCATACATGTTTAATCTACAAAAATACGATTATCTTCTGAATAAGAGCCTTGCTTTTGGCTATATCGATCAGCTTGTAAAGAATTATCTCGCGACGAAAGCGCCGATTGTTGGTTCTCCGCAGCACCCGCCAATCATCGCCTACAATTACAAAAGCTGGACAGACCGAATTTACGAAGACGACATCTATAATCTCTGGGAGTCGGCTCTTGCCGATTTCGCAAAGATTTCACGCCACCGATTTGGGTTTTTGTTCACGCCCATCGACGCGACGTCTGACGAGCAAGCGCGATGGAACAAGATCGAGCGCACGTTGCAAAAGTTCAATTTTGTCTATGAGAACGCTTTGGAGGACCAGAAGGCGATTTTTGGCGATGCGCCGCGGCCGAGATCATTCTGGGCGAATCCGGCAGACGGCCATCCGGGCGACGTTCAGACGACGATCTTCGCCAATAAAGCCCTGCGGCTTTTGAAGAGGCTTGGATATAAAGACAATGTAAAATAAAATTTCGCGAGACCAGCGCGCCGGCGATTTTTCGCAGGGCGCGGCGGTTTGACTTTCGTAAAGTCAGGGCGTTATCGAAACTGAGCAATATTGGGCGCGCTATGCGACAAACAGGAACGGCGCATCGACGCCAGATGACCATAAGCGCAATTCGAACGGCCGCGTGAATGTCGAGTCACGAACCCCTTCAATCGCATCGCAATGTCGCTTCGGGTTCGAACCGGAACTTCGGACTGACCTTCGCCGCGGTTTTTTTTATTCTCGCCATATGGCCCTTGCTGCGGCATGGCGAATCGCCGCGTTGGTGGGCCCTCGCGGTCTCGCTGGCGTTTCTCGGCCTCGCCCTTTACGCCGAAGCGCGTCTCGCGCCGCTCAACCGCCTCTGGTTCAAGCTCGGTCTTGCGCTGCATTCGGTCGTGGCGCCGCTCATCATGGGCCTGCTGTTCTATGCCGCTGTCACGCCGATGGCGTTGGTCATGCGCGCGCTCGGCAAGGACATTCTCCACTTGCGCCGCAACGACGCGAAATCATATTGGCGCGACCGCGCGCCGCCGGGGCCTGCTGCGGGCTCGATGAAAAACCAATTCTAGCGCCAGCGCGAAACGCGGGCGGGCCGCCGGGAACGGCAATCCAGTAAGAAAGGGAACGATATGTCGTTCATTAAGGAGCTGTTCGCCTATCTCATCGCTCAAAAGAAGTTCTGGCTCTTCCCCCTGATCATGCTTTTCGCCATCATCGGGGCGATCTTCGTCGTCAGCCAGGGTTCGGTCGTCGCGCCCTTCATCTACACGCTGTTCTGAGAAGCGAGATGATCGTCCTCGGCATCTCCGCGTTTTATCATGACAGCGCGGCGGCTCTGGTTCGCGACGGCGAAATCGTCGCCGCCGCGCAGGAAGAGCGTTTCACTCGCAAGAAACACGACGCCCGTTTTCCCGAAAATGCGATCCGCTACTGCTTGCGCGAGGCGGGCGTCGACGGCGAGAAAGTGGACCGCGTCGCCTATTACGAGAAGCCTTTCGTAAAGTTCGACCGCCTTCTCGAAACTTATCTCGCCTTCGCCCCAAAAGGCTTTTCCTCTTTCCGCAAGGCGATGCCCTTATGGATGAATGAAAAGCTGTTCCAGCGGGACCTGCTGCAGAAAGCGCTCAGCGCATTGGACCCGGCGCTGGGCGGCGCCGACAAGCTGCTCTTTTCGGAGCATCACTTCTCGCACGCCGCTTCCGCTTTCTATCCCTCGCCCTTCCCGCGCTCGGCGGTGCTGACGATGGACGGCGTCGGCGAGTGGACGACGACTTCCCTTTCCCTCGGCAATGGATCCGATCTGTCGATCACGAAGGAAATCCATTTTCCGCATTCGCTCGGACTGCTTTACTCGGCTTTCACTTATTACACCGGGTTCAAGGTCAATTCTGGCGAATATAAAGTGATGGGCCTCGCGCCTTATGGCGAGCCGAAATATGCGTCGCTGATCTTCGAGCATCTCATCGACGTGAAGCCGGACGGATCATTTCGGCTCAACATGGATTATTTCGATTATTGCACCGGGCTCAGGATGACCGGCGCGGAATTCGACGCGCTTTTCGGCGCGCCGGCAAGAACGCCGGAGCAGCCGCTCGAACAGCGGCACATGGACCTCGCCGCGTCGATCCAGGCCGTCACCGAAGAGATCGTGCTGCGTCTTGCCCGTTCGATTGCGCAGGAAACGGGGGAGAAAAATCTTTGCCTTGCGGGCGGCGTCGCCCTCAACTGCGTCGCCAATGGCAAATTGCTGCGGGAAAAGATTTTCGACGGGCTTTTCATCCAGCCGGCGGCGGGCGACGCCGGCGGCGCGCTCGGCGCGGCGCTCGCCGCCTACCATCTCCAAGAAGGCGGCGCGCGGCGCATTTCCGGCGATCGCGACGCGATGAAAGGATCCTATCTCGGGCCTGCCTATGATCAGGCCGATACGGAACGCGAACTCGAACGAATCGGCGCGAGGTTTTCCGTCGTCGACGAAGACGGACTCATCGAGGAGACGGCGCGGGCGCTGGCGTCGCAGCAGGCGGTCGGCTGGCGGCAGGGCCGGCTCGAGTTCGGTCCGCGGGCGCTGGGCGGCAGCTCGATTCTCGCCGACCCACGCTCGCCGAAGATGCAGAAAAATCTCAATCTCAAAGTCAAGTTCCGCGAGAGCTTCCGGCCTTTCGCGCCTTCCGTCTTGCGCGAACGGGTGAGCGACTGGTTCGAGATGGAGGGCGACTCGCCCTACATGCTGCTAGTCGCCGACGTGAAGGAAAGCCGCCGCCGTGAGATGACGCAGGACGAACAGGACCTGTTCGGGATCGACAAATTGAATATCGTCCGTTCGGACATTCCTGCGGTCACCCATGTTGATTATTCGGCGCGCATTCAGACGGTGCATGAAGACACGAATCCGCGGTATCACCGATTGCTGAGCCGCTTCGAGGCGTTGACGGGTTGTCCGGTTCTCGTCAATACGAGCTTCAATGTGCGCGGCGAGCCGATCGTGACGACGCCCCAAGACGCCTTTCGCTGCTTCATGGGATCGGATCTCGACTTTCTCGCTGTCGGCAATTGCGTCTTACGCAAGCAGGATCAGGATCAAAGTCTCGCCAAGAGTTACGAAAGCGCTTTCGAACTTGATTGATCGGGCGACCCGCCTCTGATCCCGGGCGGCGCGCGCGGTTCAGTTGGGGCTGTGCCGACATTCTGCCGGACCCCCGATGAATATTGATGTCTATGCGGCGCTTCGCGGCGTCGCCAGTCGCGGCGTTCTGCTTGGGGAAGGGGCGCGCTCCAATGTCGGTTCAGCGACGGGCCGATGGCCGGCGTGATCCGAACGCCCGTGGACGATTAAAAACTAGTTTTATTCAATAAGTTATTGGCTGGGGGACCTGGATTCGAACCAAGATTAACGGAGTCAGAGTCCGCTGTTCTACCGTTGAACTATCCCCCAAGGCCGCGCGAGAGGCGGATCGCAGGTGAATTAGCTAAGAGCGGCGCATGGTGTCAACCACGCCAGGTCCCGGCCACACCGCGCCGACCCAAAAAGGCCGGACGCCTTGCGAGCGGCGCGCCGATCCTGCAAAAAGGGAGTTTACGCGGCGGCGCGTGACGGCCAGCGATTCGCCGCGACGGCCGCAGCGGAGCGCCGCCACATACGGCTGGGCGAGAACGGCTTGGCGGAAACGGCTTGGCGGAAACGGCTTGGCGTGATGGATCGAGCATTGGGACCCGATCGGCCCTTGACGGCGGCGCCCGCGGCGTCTCCCGATTGGAGCCGGCACACCTATGCGGCGCTCGATCTCGGCACCAATAATTGTCGCCTGCTGATCGCGCGGCCGGAGCATCGCCCGCGCCGCCGCAACGCCGAGCTTCTGCGCGTCATCGACGCCTTCTCGCGCATCGTGCGGCTTGGCGAGGGGTTAGCCCGCGCCGGGCGGATCAGCGAGGAGGCGATCACGCGCACCATCGCCGCGCTCGACGTCTGCCGCGAGAAAATGGACGCGCGCGGCGTCACCCGCGCGCGGCTCGTCGCGACCCAAGCCTGCCGCGGCGCCGAGAATGGCGACGAATTCGTCGCGCGCGTGCGCGAACGCACCGGGCTGGAGCTCGAGATCATCGACCGCGAGACCGAGGCCCGCTTCGCCGCGCGCGGTTGCGGCGCGCTCGCCGATCCGACGGCCGAAAGCGCGCTGCTCTTCGATATCGGCGGCGGCTCGACCGAACTCGTCTGGCTTGCGCGCGCCCCAGAGACCGGCGGCTATTCCTTCCGGGCCTGGACCTCGCTCGAACTCGGCGTCGTGACCCTCGCCGAGCATTTCGGCGGACGCAGCGTTTCCGCCGAGACCTTCGCGGCGATGGCGCGGCACACCCGCGAGAAGCTCGCGCCTTTCGCGCAGGCGATGGAGAACGAGCGGCGCTGCCCCCGCTTCCATTTGCTCGGCACCTCGGGCACCGTCACCACGATCGCCGGCGTGCATCTCGGCCTCGAGCGCTATGACCGCTGGCGCGTCGACGGGCTGTGGATGAGCGACGACGAGGCGACGCGCGCCATCGCGCGGCTGCGCGACATGGATTTCGATGAGCGCGTCGCCAATGGCTGCATCGGGCCGCAGCGCGCCGATCTGGTGCTCGCCGGCTGCGCCATTTTCGACGCGATCCGCGAGCTTTTTCCGGCGGAGCGCACGCGCATCGCCGATCGCGGCTTGCGCGAGGGCATGCTGCTGGAGCTGATGGAGGAAGACGGGGCGCTGGCGCGAGGCGTCTGAAAGACCTCCGAAGCGGCGTCGAAAAAGCGTTAATTCAATGCGCTACAGACTTTTCCTGCATGGTTGGGGTAAGAATATGCGCCACCCTCGACAGGGAGCGGAAAGTCGGCGGACGACGACGGCGCGGTTTTGCGGCATATCTCGAGCGAAGAATTTTATGACAGGCATGCTCTCAACGACCCCCAGGGACAGGCTTCCCGCAGAGCTTCCGCAGTCCGCGCTTACGCCGCCGCGCATGGAGAAAATCAATGACCGCCGCCCGCGCCTATAGGCCCTGCGTGGGGGTGATGCTCCTCAACGCCGAAGGCTTCGCCTTCATCGGGCGCCGCCGCGCCAAAGGCGCTTTCGACGACACGCGCCACCCCTATCTGTGGCAAATGCCGCAGGGCGGCATCGACGAGGGCGAGACGCCCTATGAGGCGGCGCTGCGCGAACTTTACGAGGAGACCAATATATCGAGCGTCACCCTGCTCGCAGAGGCGCCCGATTGGCTGAGCTACGATCTGCCGAGCGACGGCAAGAACCGCTGGAGCGGCAAATATGTGGGACAGACGCAGCGCTGGTTCGCGCTGCGCTTTACGGGGGACGAGAAAGAAATCGACATTCTCGCGCCCGGCGGCGGCGCGCATAAGCCCGAATTCGACGCCTGGCGGTGGGAGCGGCCGGCGGCGCTGCCCGATCTCATCGTGCCGTTCAAGCGGCATGTCTATGAAGAGGTGGTGAAGGAATTCAACCCCTATTTGATCGCTTAAAAGATTAACCGAGCGGGTCTTCTCCCAGACTTTTCGCGGCTCATCCGTAAGCGCGATTTCTCGATTGCCTCCTGCCATGCTAGGACATTCCCCGTGATTGGGGCTCCCGCGGCCTGACCGGACGCGGAGAAACTCCTTGAGACGATAAACTAGAGCGCCTGTCGCCGGCGTTGTCGCGGCAGGAAGAGACAGGCGCTGTCATTCAAAAAAATCCTGAAACGCTGGGCTCGTCGACACGAACGACGGGCGCGCCGGCGAGCCCCCTCCAACTTACCCAAAGGACTGCCCTTATGACGGCCATTGCAGACACGCCTTTCGCCAAGCTCGACGCCGAGGGCCGGCTTCTGAAGCCCATCCTGAACGCCGATACGCATGTCGCCGGCCGCTTCGGCTATCGCGGCGAGATTTCTTACGATGATCCCGAGACGGTTCTGAAAGAGGTCTTTTCCGTATCTGAAAGCGGCAAACCCGGGATCGGCTTTTTGGCCGGATCAATCGCCAATTACGAAAGCCTGCCGAAGCTTGTTGAGACGTTCGGGCCGGCCTTTAATGAAGACGGGAAATATTTTATCTATATCGCCGATCTGCCGCAAGGCAATCGGCTGTGCATAAGATTTGGAGACGTGAAGATATTCGCAATATTTATTGATGGAACATCAGTATATAATGAACTCATCGATACGTTTTATGTTGATAAAGTGAAATTGAAGAAATTTGATACATCGGCCAAGCTCGACGCTCTCGCCGATGTTGGCCTAAAATATTCATCTCCTTCAGATTATATGGAAGTTTCTTACGAAGACGGATTGAAGATAAAGAATGCGAATTAGGTTCGAAACCCATAAGCCGTAAGACGCCGCTCCGCCTCACGCCGCCCGCACCAGCCGGGCGGCGAAAAAGCCGTCGATGCCGGCGAGCCGCCCATCTGCATTCGGCCAGTAATGCGGCAGCGTGCGCAAATCGCCCTCTTGATTGACGAATTCCTCCGGCGCGCCCTCGCGGGGCTCGATCGGCTGACGGCGAAAATCCGGGTTGCGGCGCAGAAAGGCCGCGATCTGCTGCTCGCCTTCTTCGGGTTCAAGCGAACACGTGCAATAGACGATGCGCCCGCCCGCCCGCGTCAGGAGCGCGGCGCGATTGAGCAGGCGCGTCTGCAAAGCCGCGAGCGTCTCGATGTCGCCGGGTTTTTTCGTCCAGGGCACGTCGGGATGGCGCCGAATCGTGCCCGTCGCCGAACAGGGCGCGTCGATTAAAATCGCGTCGAAGGGCTGCGCCTGATAGCCAGCGGCGTCGCCCACCGCCACATCTGCGTGGAGATTGAGGCGCGCGAGATTGGCGGCGAGCAGCTTCAGCCGCTCCGCTGAACGGTCGAGGGCGACGACGCGGGCGCGCGCAAGCGCGATCTGCGCCGTCTTGCCGCCGGGCGCCGCGCACATATCGAGCACGCGTTCATCGGGGCGCGGCGCGAGCAGGCGCGCCGGCAGGGCGGCGGCCGCGTCCTGCACCCACCATTCTCCCGCGTCATAGCCGTCGAGCTGGGCGACGGGCGTGCGCGAACGCAGGCGCACGGAGCCCGTCGGCAGAACGACGCCATCAAGGCGCTTCGCCCATTCCGCCGCGTCGGATTTCACCGTGAGATCGAGCGGCGGCTCCAGCATGTGCATGGCGACGATCGCCCGGGCGACCTCCTCGCCATAATGCTTGCGCCAGCGCTGCGCGAGCCAGTGCGGCGCGTCATATTCGCCGCTTGCGGCGAGCGCGAGGAATTCGTCGCGGCGGCGGACGAGATTGCGCAGCACGCCATTGACGAGGCCAGCGAAAGGAGCGGTCTTCGGTTCGAGACGCGCGGCGCGGACGGCGAGATCGACGGCGGCGTGATCGGCGGCGTCGAGAAACAGGATTTGCGCCGCCGCCGCGATCAGCGCGAATTCCAGCCGCGCGGCCTGACGCGGCAGGCCCTTCTCGAGAAGCTCGGCGAGCGCATGGCGAATGACGCCAAGCCGCCGCAGAGCCACGGTGGCGATTGAGCGCGCGAGCGCCGCGTCGCGCGCGTCGAGTCCCGAAAGGCGCGAGGGCACGGCGTTTGGCGAAAAACATTCGTCCAGCCGATGGCCGCCCTGCACGACGTCGCAGACGATATTGGCGGCGGCGAGACGCGCCAAAAGTCCTGGCGTCTTCGCCGCCTCGGCCTCCCGCGCCGCCTCCGCCGGCACGAAGCCCTGCCGCGCGGCCTGACGAAGAGGCGCGCGCGCCGGTTTGGGCCGGGACGAAAATGTTCTACTGTCGCTTGTCACAATAGCCGTCCCTGCTGCCCCAACGCGAAGCGAATCATAGCACAATCAGTGTGGCGACGGGGCGAATGCGCAAAGGAAAAGCCATGGCGGAAGGCGTCGACGCCAAGGAAGCCGAGAGAGCCTGCGGGAACCTCGCGCCTGCCGCGAGACGCGCGCTCGCCGAGGCCGCGGAACGCCGTTGCGCGGCCCCAAAGCGGCCAGAGCCGCCGCAGGAATTGGGCGGGCGCGGCGGGCTTGATCCGGCGCGTTACGGCGATTGGGAAGCCAAGGGAATCGCGAGCGATTTTTGAATCTTTCTCGCGCATGCGAAAAAATAGAAAAATAGATTGACGGGGTCATTCATGTCGATGCGACGCGCGATCGGGGTTTTCTTAGTGTCCATAGCGTTCTGCGCCGCGCCGCTTGAAGCGGCATTGGCGCAGAGTCTTGATCTCGCGACAGCGAAAATTGTCGATCTCACGCATCCTCTGGACGCCAACACCATCTTCTGGCCGACTTCCGATTCAGGCTTCGAGTTGAAGCAGTTGCACAAAGGCCCGACAAAACGGGGCTTCTTCTATTACGCCAACGACTTTTGCGCGCCCGAGCACGGCGGCACGCATCTCGACGCGCCGATGCATTTTGGAGAGGGACGCTGGACGAATTCCGACATTCCGCCCGAACGCTTCGTCGGGCCGGCGGTCGTGATCGACGTTGCGGCGAAGGCCTCCGCCGATCCGGATTATGTGCTGACGGTCGCCGACATCGCCGCCTGGGAGGCCGCGCATGGACGCATTCCAGAGCGCGCGATCGTGCTGCTGCGCACCGGCTGGAGTTCACGCTGGCCGGATAAAAAGGCCTATCTCGGCGACGATACGCCGGGAGACGCCACGCACCTCCATTTTCCCTCCTTCGGCGCGGACGCGGCGGCCTGGCTCGCCAAGGAACGGCGCCCCAATCTCATCGGCGTCGACACCGCGAGCGTCGACTACGGTCCCTCGCAGGATTTCTTCGTTCACCGCATTCTCGCCGGCGCGAATATCGGCGGGCTCGAAAATCTCATGAACCTCGATCAATTGCCGGAGACCGGCGCGACCGTCGTGGCGCTGCCGATGAAAATCGCCAATGGCTCGGGCGGCCCGGCGCGCATCATCGCTTTCGTTCCGCAAAAATAGCGTCAGCCGGCGCCTCGCGCGCGCAGGAAGGCGAGGGCCCGCGCCCAGGCGTCCTTTGCCGCTTCCTCCCGATAGCTCTCGCGATAATCGGCGAAGAATGCGTGCGGCGCGCCGTCATAGACGATGAACTCCGCCGGCGCGTGCGCCTCTTTGAGCCGCGTGCGCATCGCCTCGACAAGCTCGAGCGGAATGCTCGGATCGGCGCCGCCGTAAAGCGCGAGCGTCGGAACCTTCAACGCCGTCGCGATGTCGATGGGCCAGCGCGACTGCGCCTTCGTGCGCGCGCCGTCGAGTCGGCCATACCAGGGAATGCAAGCGCGTAACCGAGGATTATGAGCGGCGTACAGCCAGGCGATGCGCCCGCCCCAGCAAAATCCCGTGACCGCCGCGCGCGAAGGATCGCCGCCTTTCGTCGCGGCGAAGGCGAGCGCCTCGTCGAAAATCGTCATGGTTTCGGCGTCGGGAACCCTGACGACGATGGCGCGAATAGCGTCAATGTCCGGCGCCGTCCGCGGATCGCCATAGCCAATGATGTAGTCTGGCGCGATCGCGAGATATCCGAGTTTGGCGAAGCGCCGCGCGATGTCGCGAATATGTTCATGCAGGCCGAATATTTCCTGCGCGATGAGGACGATCGGATAAGTGTCGCCTTCGCCAGGCCGGGCGACATAGGCCGGCGCGCCGCCCGGTAGCGTAACGAGGGCGGCGTCGAGCCCTTCGGCGTCCGTCACGATGGTTTGGGGCGCGGGCGCGCCCGCGGCCTTTGCGAATCCGCCGTCGTTTGAGGAATGCGGGGACATGGTGCCTCCAAGGATATCGAAAATATATGGTCCGGCGCATGCTCGGTTACGGATCGAATTTGATTTTTTGCAGTCTTCTTGGTCGTCCTCGAGGCGCGGCGGCGCGCGCCTTTTCGCCGCTCTCTCCCTCGAATCGCAAATCCTACGAAATCAGGCGATGTTACGAGAGGCCGGCGGCCTTCTCTTTGCCGCCAAAAGCGCGTATATGGCCGCCCCGGAAGAACGGCGACGGCGCCGTAGCAAAGAGAGGACGCCATGCGAGGCCGCTTGCGCGCATCCTCCATAAGGAACTTCCCATGACGCAGCGATCCGACGCCGGCCCCGCCTCTGGCGGCGACGGAAGCGAGCGTCGCGCGCTCCCGGCGCAGGGCGCCGAGCACGCCAAAGGCGGCCTCGTCGGACTTATTATCGGTTCGATCGGCGTCGTTTACGGAGATATCGGCACCAGCCCGCTCTATGCGCTGCGTGAGTCTCTCGCACATAGCGTCCAGGCCGACGCCCTCACCGAAGAAGCGGTGATCGGCGCGATTTCGCTATTGATCTTCGCGCTGATTTTCACGGTGACGATCAAATATGTGCTCGTTCTCATGCGCGCGGACAATCGCGGCGAGGGCGGCACGCTGTCGCTGATGGCGCTGGCGCAATCGGCGCTCGGCGGCGGGTCGACGCCCGTCTTCATTCTCGGCGTCGCCGGCGCGGCGCTGTTTTCCGGCGACGCCATCATCACGCCGGCGATTTCCGTCATGTCGGCGATCGAAGGCCTCGAACTCGTCACGGATCGCTTCAACGAATTTGTGCTGCCCATCACGATTGCGATTCTTGTGACGCTGTTCTGGGCGCAAAGCCACGGCACGGCGCGCGTCGCGGCCTTATTCGGCCCGATCATGATCGTTTTCTTCCTGATCATCGGCGCGCTGGGCCTCATGCATATCGGCGATGCGCCGGAGGTGCTGACCGCCTTCGATCCGCGCCAGGGCGTCGTCTTTCTGCTGTCGCATGGATGGCTTGGCTTCGCCATTCTCGGTTCGGTGTTTCTCGGCGTGACCGGCGCCGAGGCGCTCTACGCCGATATGGGCCATTTCGGCCGCGTTCCCATTCGCGTCGCCTGGCTCAGTTTCGTGCTTCCCGCCCTGCTCTTGAATTATTTGGGACAGGGCGCGCTCATCCTGTCCAGACCCGAAGCGGTCGGCAATCCTTTCTTCCTGCTCGCGCCCGAGTGGGGCTTGCTGCCGCTCGTCATTCTGTCGACGCTCGCCACCATCATCGCAAGCCAGGCGGTGATCACCGGCGCCTTTTCGATCGTCCGACAGGCGATTCAGCTTGGCCTGCTGCCGCGTCTCGAAATCACCCACACCTCGGCGTCGCAGGAAGGCCAGATCTACATCGGCCGCATCAACCGGCTGCTGCTTATCGGCGTGCTGCTGCTCGTCATCGCCTTCAAGAGCTCGTCGGCGCTCGCTTCCGCCTATGGCATCGCGGTCACCGGCACGATGGTCGTCACCACGGCGCTCGCATTCGTCGTCGTCTGGCGCAAATGGGGCTGGCCGCTATGGGCCGCCGCTCTCTTCATCTCTCCCCTCCTCACCGTCGATCTCGCCTTTCTCGCGGCCAATCTGATGAAGGTGAAGGATGGCGGCTGGGCGCCGCTGGCGCTTGCCGGCTGCGTCATGATCGTGATGTGGACGTGGACCCGCGGCACGCGGCTGCTGGCCGAAAAGACCCATCGAGACTCCATTCCGCTGATGGAGCTCATCGCGATGCTGCAGAAGTCTCCGCCGACGCGCGTGCCGGGCACGGCGATCTTTCTGACAAGCGACCCGGCCGTCGCGCCGCAAGCGTTGATGCATAATCTCAAGCACAATAAAGTGCTGCACGAGCGCGTGCTGGTGATGTGCGTCAAGACGGAAGACCGTCCACGCGTCGCGCCGCAAAACCGCTTCGAAATCGAGAGACTCGCCGACGACTTCCATCGCGCGACGCTTCATTATGGCTTTATGGAAAGTCCGCGGGTGCCGGCGGCGCTCGCCGCCATGCGCAAGACAGGTTTCAAATATGACATCATGACCACGAGCTTCTTCCTCGGCCGCCGCTCGATCAAGGAAAGCCCGTCCTCGGAAATGCCGGTATGGCAGGACAAGCTCTATGTGGCGCTGACGCATCAGGCGGCGAACGCCACGGACTTCTTCTCCATCCCAACCGACCGGGTGGTGGAGCTTGGCGCGCAAGTGACAATATAGAGCGCGACGATCTAGCGAAGGTCATGCGGACTATCGCCTTGAACGTGCCGCCGCTTAGATATATATCATGAGATATATCAGGAGAGACGATCATGTCGGCCAAGGCTAAACTCTTCATGAACGGACGCAGTCAAGCCGTTCGCCTGCCCGCGGAGTTTCGTTTTGAAGGGGATGAGGTCGATATTCGGCGCGACGAAAAAACCGGCGATGTTATTTTGTCCAAGCGACCGAGCGGCTGGGATGATTTTTTCGCGCTCGTCGAGAAGGCGGATGTGCCCGCCGATTTTCTTAAGGATCGCGACCTGAGCCCGCCCCCGAAGCGGGATTTCCCATGAGCCTCTCGCAGCCATGCCTCAAGCGCGATTCATGCTCGATACGAATATTGCGAGCTTTATCATTCGCGGCGCGTCGCCGCTTTTGAAGGAACAACTCTCTTCGGTTCCCCTTGCCCGGCTGACGATTTCCGTTTTGACGGAGGCCGAGCTTCGATTTGGCGTCGCCCAAGCGCCGCATGCAAGGAAGCTCGCGCCTCTCGTCGAGAATTTTCTGTCGCACGTTACGATTCTTCCCTGGGAGTCGGCTGCGGCCGCGGAATATGCTCTGCTCCGGCTCGCGCTGACGCGCAAAGGCCTGACGCTCGCGAATATGGACTTGCTGATTGCCGCCCACGCCTTGGCCGCGCACGCGACGCTTGTCACCAATGACGCCGCCTTGCTGCGGCTGCGACCGCTGGTAAAGGCGACGGATTGGACGGCGTAAGCGCTGCGGACGCCTCTGAGGGATATCGCCATGATCGAAATCGGCCTCCTCGTCTTTCCCGGCGTTCAGCAGCTCGACTTGACCGCGCCTTATGAGGTCTTCGCCTCCTGGCCCGAGGCGCGCGTTCATCTCGTTGGGAAGAATCGCGACGACATCGTCGCCTCCACCGGGTTGCGGCTGCGCCCCGACGTCTCCTTCGCGGAATGCCCGCGCCTCGACGTCATCTGCGTTCCGGGCGGCGCGGGCGTCAATGCGCTGCTCCTCGACGACGAGACGCTCGATTTCCTGCGCGTCCGCGCGGGCGAAGCGCGCTATGTCGCCTCGGTCTGCACGGGCGCGCTGGCGCTGGGCGCGGCCGGGCTGTTGCGCGGCAAGCGCGCGACCACGCATTGGGCCTTTCTCGATCTTCTTTCGCCCTTTGGTGCCATCCCCACGACCGGCCGCGTCGTGCGCGACGGCGCGCTGATTACGGGCGGCGGCGTTACGGCGGGACTCGACTTCGCGCTGGCGCTGGTCGGCGAGATCGCGGGTCGAGCCGCCGCGGAGGCGATCCAGCTCCATCTCGAATATCGGCCCGCGCCGCCCTTCGACGCTGGCGGCCCCGAAACCGCCCCGCCATCCGTGGTCGAGGCCTATCGCGCGCGAGGGGCGGCGCTGCGGGCGGAGCGCGAGCGTCTCGTCGAACGCGCGGCGCAAAGACTTGGGCCGCCTGATGTAACCGGCTGACGCGCCCGCGGCTCCGAAAGGGGTGGACGGGACACGCCCCAAGGACTAAGCAACGGCGGCCCGAGCCCCTCCGCCATATGTCCCATGGCGCGGTCGCCGCGACCAAGGGGTGAGCAAAGCTGTGAGGCCGCTTCCTTTATGTCCACCCGCATCGACGCCCGTTTCGCCGCCCTCAAGAACGAAGGGCGCGCCGCGCTCGTGACCTTCATGATGGCGGGGGATCCCGATCTCGCGACGTCGCTCGACATATTGAAGCGCCTGCCGGCGGCGGGCGCTGACGTGATCGAGGTCGGCATGCCCTTCACCGATCCCATGGCGGACGGGCCGGCGATCCAGGCGGCAGGCCTGCGCGCGCTCAAGGCGGGAACGACGCTGAAGAAGACGCTCAAGCTCGTCGAGGATTTTCGCGCGGAGGACGACGTCACGCCCATCGTGCTGATGGGCTATTACAATCCCATCTATGTTTACGGCGTCGAGGCTTTCCTGCGCGACGCCAAGGCCGTCGGCGTCGACGGGCTGATCGTCGTCGATCTGCCGCCGGAAGAAGACGCCGAACTCTGCATTCCAGCCCGCGACGCCGGCCTCAATTTCATTCGTCTCGCGACGCCGACGACAGACGACAGACGGCTTCCCAAGGTGCTCGAAAACACCAGCGGCTTCGTCTATTATGTGTCGCTCACCGGCATCACCGGCGCGGCGCTCGCTGACTATGCCGGCGTGAGCCAGGCGGTCGTCCGCATCAAGCGCCATACGGGATTGCCAATCGCCGTCGGCTTCGGCGTCAAGAACGCGCGGAACGCCGCCGAGATCGCCCGCGACGCGGACGGCGTCGTCGTCGGCACAGCGCTGGTCGAGGCGCTCAAGAACTCGCTCGACGCCGAGGGACGCGCGGGAGAGCAAAGCGCGGCGGAGGTCGCGGCGCTTGTCGCCTCGATCGCCGAAGGCGTGCGCGGCGCGCGCGCAAAGACGGGCGCGAAAAGCGGCGGCGTCTTAGGTTGGCTGGCGAGGCTCATGTCATGAACTGGTATTCCAATGTCGTCCCGCCCAAGATCAAGGCGCTCATCAAGCGGGAGGCGCCGGAAAACCTCTGGGTGAAATGCCCCGAGAGCGGCCAGCTCGTGTTCCATAAGGACATCGAAGCCAATCTCTATGTCGTGCCGGGCTCGGGCTATCACATGCGCTGTCCGGTCGAGGCGCGGCTCCTCAGCCTTTTCGACGACGGCGAATGCGACCTGCTGCCCACTCCCGACGCGCCCGTCGATCCCTTGAAATTCCGCGACATCAAGCGCTACGTAGACAAGCTCAAGGAATATCGCGTCAAGACCGGCATGGCCGACGCGGTGACGCTCGCCTATGGCAAGCTCGAAGGCTCGCCCGTCACCGTCGCCATTCAGGACTTTGAATTTCTCGGCGGCTCGCTCGGCATGGCGGCGGGCGAAGCGATCATCGCCGGCTGCGAACATGCGCTCGCCCAGCGCACGCCCTTCATCATCTTCACGGCCTCGGGCGGCGCGCGCATGCAGGAAGGCATGTTCTCGCTGATGCAAATGCCGCGCACAACCATCGCCGTGCAGCGCCTGCGCGAGGCGCGCCTGCCCTATATCGTCGTGCTCACCAATCCGACGACGGGCGGCGTCACCGCCTCTTACGCCATGCTCGGCGACGTGCAGATCGCCGAGCCCGGCGCGATCATCGGCTTCGCCGGCGCGCGCGTCATCGAGCAGACGATCCGTGAAAAGCTGCCGGAAGGGTTTCAACGCGCCGAATATTTGCGCGACCATGGCATGGTGGATATGGTCATCCCGCGGCAGGAGATGCGCGAGACGCTGGCGCGCCTGTGTGGGCTGCTGACCAAATCGCCGCCGCGCCAGGCCGCCGCCTGAGCGTTCTAAAGAGGCGCTCCGCAATGGATCAGCCTGACGCGATCCTGTCGCGACTGCTTACGCTCCACCCCAAGAAGATCGATCTGTCGCTCGGGCGCACCGAACGGCTGCTCGACGCCCTCGGACGGCCAGATCTCAAACTGCCGCCGACCATCCATGTCGCCGGCACCAACGGCAAAGGCTCGACCATCGCCTTTCTGCGCGCCATGCTGGAGGCGGGGGGCAAGCGCGTGCATGTCTATACGTCGCCCCATCTGCTGCGCTTCAATGAGCGCATACGCCTCGGCGCGGAACGCGGCGGCAAGCTCGTCGACGACGCGCGCCTGAACGCCGCGCTGGAGCGGTGCGAAGCGGCGAACGGCGGCCAGCCGATCACCTTCTTCGAGATCACCACGGCGGCGGCCTTCACGCTTTTCGCCGAGACGCCTGCCGACTGGCTGCTGCTCGAAACCGGGCTCGGCGGGCGTTACGACGCGACCAACGTTATCGCCAACCCCAGGGCCGCGATCGTCACCTCGATCTCGCTCGACCATCTCGAATTCCTGGGCGATACGGTCGAGAAAATCGCCTTCGAGAAAGCTGGCGTCTTCAAGAAAGGCGCGCCGGCGATCGTCGGCTTCCAGCATGAGCCGGTCGCCCGCGTGCTCGAACGCGAAGCGCGCCGCGCCGGCGCTTCCCTTTTCGTCGCCGGCCAGGATTTTCATCTCCGCGAAGAGAACGGCCGTCTCGTCTATGAGGACGAGCGCGGGCTGCTGGATCTGCCGCTGCCGCGTCTCGCGGGGCGCCATCAGCATGAAAACGCCGCGGGCGCCATCGCCGCGCTGCGCCTGGTCGCCGCCGAAACGCCGACCGCCGCGATCGAAGCCGGGCTGACGCGCGCCGATTGGCCGGCGCGGCTCCAGCGCCTGTTGCGCGGCCCCATCGTCGATCTCGCGCCGCCGGGCGCGGAGGTCTGGCTCGACGGCGGCCATAATGAGGATGGAGGCCGCGTGCTGGCCGAGGCCATGGCCGAGTTCCACGACAAGGCGCCGCGCCCGCTGGCGCTCATTTGCGGGGCCCAGACGACCAAGGACGTGCGGGCGCTGCTCAGGCATTTCGTGGGCCTCGCGCGCGAGGTCGTCGCCGTCCCCGTCGAGGGCGAGCACAAGAGCTGGCCCCCGGAGGAAGTGGCGACGCTGGCGCGAGCCGAGGGCATTCCCGCCGCCGCCGCCAGCAATCCCGAGGAGGCGCTGAAGATCATCGCGACGCGCCGCTTCGACGCGCCGCCCCGCATATTGATCGCCGGTTCGCTCTATCTCGCCGCCTCGGTGCTGGCGGCGAATGGTTCGCTGGTGGAATAGGCGCCGCTCGTGCGGATCGGATTCACACGGCCCGCAATAGCGTATATGAAGCGAGCAATGGCGCCGGACGCGCCCTTCTCCCGCTTGCGGGAGAGGGAGTCGTCGTCAATGTATTTTCTTGGAGCTGAAGATTCATGACCCTGATGCTGGCGAGCGTTCTATCGCGCGAGGAGGCGGAGATCGCCCTTGCGCGCGGCGCCGACATCATCGACTGCAAGGCGCCCTCGCGCGGCGCGCTCGGCGCGTTGCCCCTGACGCGCGTCGCCGAAATCGTCGCCTTCGTCGACGGGCGCCGCCCGGTCAGCGCCGTCGTCGAATTGCCGCATGACGTTGCGCACGCGCTCGGGGCCTTCGAGGAAATCGTCGCCGCCGGCGTCGACTATGTGAAATTCGCCCTGCCGGCGACGCCCGACGCCGGCGAAATCGTCGAAGCGCTCGCGCCGCTCGCCGCGAGGACCCGCCTCGTCGCCGTGCTCTTCGCCGATCTCGGTCCCGATTTCGAATGCCTGCCCGCGCTTGCCGCGGCTGGCTTTCACGGGGCGATGCTCGACACGGCGCACAAGGGCAAGGGCCGCCTCATCGACTTCATGAGCATTGACGCGCTTTGCGAATTTGTCGCGCGCTGCCGCGCCCTCGGCCTCGCTTCGGGATTGGCCGGCGCGCTGGAGCCGCCGGACGTGCCGCGACTTCTTGTCGCCGGCGCCGATGTGCTGGGCTTTCGCGGCGCGCTTTGCGCGGAGGGCGACCGGCGCGGCGCGCTCGATGCGCGCGCGACCGCGCTGATCCGCGATCTCATTCCCGCGCAGCGCGGCGCCGAGGCGCCGCTCCACGCCGACTGGTCCTTCATCGGGCGCGGCTATGTCGAGCCGCCCGGCGCGAACGACACCGACTGCGTGTTTCTCAAGGATTATGTCGCGCCCGTCGAAATCGGCGCCTATGCGTTTGAGCATGGCCATACGCAGCGCGTTCGCTTCAATGTCGAGGCCGAGGTGACGCGCGCCAATGGCGACGACGACATGCGTTCGGTGTTCTCCTACGACGTCATCATGGACGCGATCAAAATGATTCTCGCCGGCGGCCATATCGAGGTTGTCGAGACGATCGCCGAGCGGCTGGCCGAGAGCGTGCTGCTGCATGAGCGCGTGCGCTCCGTCACCGTGCAGGTCGAAAAGCTCGATGTCGCGCCGGGCGCCGTGGGCGTCAGAATCCGCCGGGAGCGCGCCCATCAGGATGCGCGGCGCCTGCAGCCCGCGCCCCTACGCCTCCATGCCGTCAAATAGCGAGAGAAGCGCGCCGGCGCCGCTCGTCGTCAAGCTCGGCGGCAGTCTCCATGCCTCGCCCGCGCGGGCGCAATGGATCGCGGCGCTGCGGCGTTATCCGCATCCGCTGACGATTGTGGCCGGCGGCGGCCCCTTCGCCGACGCCGTGCGCGCCGCGCAGCCGCCGATGGGCTTTGACGATTCGGCGGCGCACGCCATGGCCGTGCTGGCGATGGAGCAATATGCGCTGGCGCTGGCGAATCTTCACGAAGGGCTGGAGCTCGCCGCCTCGCTCGAAGCGATCGCCGACGCCCATGCGAAAGGCCGCATCGCGCTCTGGCGGGCGGGAGCGATGGTCGCCGAGGCGCGCGACATCGCGCCCGGCTGGGAGACGACTTCCGACAGTCTTGCGGCCTGGCTCGCGCGAAAAACGGACGCCCATGCCTTGCTTGTCGTTAAAAGCGTCGATGTTCGCGATGGCGCGTCGCTCGCGGACATTCTGCGAATGGGCGTTGTAGATTCGGCTTTTCCGGCCTATCTCGACGGGACGCCGCTCCATGTCGCGGGTCCCGCGGCGCTCACCGGCGCCGCGCGACTCCTGGGCGAGGGCGCCCTGCCCGGCGCGCGCATCGAACCCTCAATGCAGAAGATCGCCTCATGACCAAGAAACAAGTAGTGACGCCGCGCTGGGGTTGGGCGCTGACCGGTTCGGGACATTTCTTCACCGAATGTCTCGACATGATCCGCGCGCTCGACCATGTCGATCTCTTCGTCAGCAAGGCGGCGGCGGAGGTCGTGCGCATGTATAAGCACGATCTGAATTTGCCCGACACGGTGCGCATCTTCAAGGATACGACCGCGAGCGCCGCGCCGGTCGGAAATTTCTACTACAACGTCTATCATACGCTCGTGCTTGCCCCCGCGACCTCGAACACGGTGGCGAAATGCGTCGTCGGCATCTCCGACAATCTTGCGACCAATGTCTTCGCGCAGGCGGGCAAATGCCGCGTGCCGACCATCGTCTTCGCCTGCGACACGGCGCCCGAACTCGAAACGCGCGCGCCCAAGGGCATGGTGATGGTCTATCCGCGACGCATCGACCTGCAGAACACCGATGCGCTCAAAGGCTTCGAAGCGACGCAGGTTGTCGAGAGTCTCGCCGCGCTCCAGGAAGCGGTGGAGCGCCGGCGCCGCGAAGTCCAGCCGCAACCATAGAACCTTAAGCCCATGAGCGAGCGCCTGCTGTTCCTCACCGGCCATCTCGCCTTTCCACGACTGGAGCGGATGGTGGCGAGCTTCGGCGAGGCGGCGCGCGACTGGCGCATTCACGATATCGGCGTGAAGGTCGCCGCGCTGATGACGCTGGAGATCATTCAGCGCCGCCTGCCACGGCCGGTGGCGGCGGATCGCGTGATCCTGCCAGGCCGCTGCCGCGCCGATCTCGAAACGCTCGCCCGGGATTTCGGCGTCGCCTTCGAGCGCGGCCCGGAGGAGATCGCGGATCTCCCCGCCTATCTCGGACGCGGCGGCGCGCCACCCGATCTCACGCGCTACGACATGCGCATTTTCGCCGAGATCGTCGACGCCTCGAAAATGAGCGTCGTAGAAGTGCTGGCCAAGGCGCGCGAACTCGCGCGTTCAGGCGCCGACGTCATCGATCTGGGGTGCCTGCCGGACACGAATTTCGACCATCTCGAAGAAACGATTCATGCGCTCAAGGCGGACGGCCTGAAAGTAAGCGTCGACTCGGCCGATGTATCCGAGCTCGAACGCGCGGCGAAAGCCGGCGTCGATCATCTCCTGAGCCTCGACGAAGAGACGCTCGCGATCCTGCCCAACAAATCGCCGATCGTTCCGGTCCTGACGCCGCGTCCGCATGGCGATCTCGACTCGCTGCGGCGCGCCGCGCAGATCGCCCGCGAGCGCGGTATAGGAGCCATTCTCGATCCTATTCTCGACCCCATTCATTTCGGCTTCGCGGCCTCGATCGCGCGCTATGTGGCGCTGCGGGAGCTTGAGCCCAACGCCGAGATCATGATGGGCACGGGCAATCTCACCGAACTCACCGACGCCGATTCCGCCGGCGTGACGGCGGCGATGCTCGGCATATGTTCGGAACTCAATATCCGCCATCTCCTCACCGTGCAGGTCAGCCCGCATACGCGGCGCACGCTCCAGGAGCATGACGCGGCGCGGCGGCTGATGTTCGCCGCGCGCGCCGACCGGGCCTTGCCGAAAGGCTATTCCGACGCGCTGCTGCAAATCCACGACCGCAAGCCCTACGCCGCGACGCCCGAGGAAATCGCCGAACTCGCGCGCGAATTGCGCGATTCGAATTTCCGCATCGAGACGACGCGGGACGGCGTGCATATATACGCCAAGGGCTTCCACCAGGTCGCCCCGGACGCTATGGCGCTTTTCCCGCATCTTGCCGTCGAGCATGACGGGGCGCATGCTTTTTACCTTGGCGCTGAACTGATGAAGGCGGAGATCGCATACAGGCTCGGCAAGCGCTATCGTCAGGACGAGCCGCTCGATTTCGGCGTGGCGACGGATGTGAGCGAAGAAGACGCGACCCGTTTCAAGGAAGCGGGCCATACGATGCGCAAGGCGGGCGAAGGACCCCCGAAAGATGCCGCTGATACATGAATGCGTCGTCACGACGCTATCGCATGAGGGCCGCCCGCATATCGCGCCTCTGGGTTTGATCGAGGAAGGCGATTACTGGATTGCGGCGCCCTTCCGCCCTTCGCAGACGCTCGACAATCTCGCGCTTAATCCCCAGGCGACCGCGAGCTTCACCGACGACGCGCGCATTTTCGCAGGGTTGGTCACGGGGCGACGCAACTGGCCGCTCACCGACATCGAGGACTGGCCGGCGCCGCGCCTCTCCGCCGCGCTTGGCCATGCCGAATTGATCGTCGCGCGCGTCGAGGAGGACGAGACGCGCCCGCGCTTCTTCTGCCGCGTGAGGCGCATCAAATCGCATCGCCCCTTCCTCGGCATGAATCGCGCGCGCGCCGCCGTGCTCGAAGCCGCCATTCTCGCGACGCGGCTCGACAGGCTGCCGCTAGAAAAGATCGAGAGCGAACGCGCCTATCTCAGGATCGCCGTCGACAAGACCGCGGGCGACGCCGAGCGCGAAGCATGGGAGATGGTGATGGAGAAGATCGACGCGCATTTGAGCAAGGCGCGGGCGGGCTGACTCTCAAGCGGCAAGCAGCGCCAGCGCCGTAGCCGGCGCGCAATCGGCCGCCTTTTCCTTGACCTGCGGTTCGGCCGCAATGAAATCAGCAAAATCGATAAAGACGCGGCCTTGCGCCTGCGCGAGACGGGCGATCAGCTTGCGGCCAACCCCGGCGCCGATGAGCGCCGCGTCGGAAGCGACGGCGCCGCGCGAAAAAAGCAGCGCGATTTGATCTTCAATGACGCGCAATTGCGCCCGCGCCAAAAAATCGGCGAAGGCGCGCCATTGATCGTCGCTCAACGCGCCGGCGTCGCGACCGGCAAGACGCGCGAGACGCGCGCGTGACGCGGCGATTGTCTTTGGCCGGCCATCGGCGGTCGGCGACAGATCGGCGCCGCCTTCGCCTTCGGGAAGATCGCCAAGCGCGCGCCGCACGTCGGCCATTGTCGCGAAAGCCTCGTTGACGAGCGGAATCCATTGTCCGTTGATCGGCGCGCGCGCGGCATAGGCCTGAGGCGCGCCGCGCGCGAAACCCGCATAAACGAGTTCGCCGCAGGCGAGGCGCTCGGCGTCGCTCGCGCCATGGGCCACAATGCGGCCGTCGCGGATGGGGATGAGATCGGTCGTCGTCGAGCCCATATCCAGAAACAACGCCTCGGCGCAGTTTTGCGCAGCAAGTTCCGCCGAAACGCGCCAATTGGCGGAGGCGATCGCCAGGGCGGCGTCAGCGGCCTCGGCGCGCGCGACGAAGCCGCGCGCGCCGGCGTAAAACAAAATGTCGTCCGCGCCGATCTCGCGCGCGGCGATCGCCGCCACGGCGAGAACGCCCTTTGCACGATTTTCAAAAGCGTCGGAGAGTTCGGCGGTCATGGTGACGCGATGGCGCTCGGCGGGCCCTAGCCTCTCGCGCGCGTCGCGGATCGCCCGCTCCAGACTCGCGAGCCCTTCATGCGGCGCACAGGCGATCTGGACGATCCCCGTCAAGCGGCCGTCCTGCGCCCGCGCGGCCTTCACATGCGCCCCGCCAATGTCCCAACCGATGATCGCCGTCATGCGCCCGCCGGAAAAGAAAAAGGGGAGCCGAGCGGCTCCCCTTCACATTCGAAGCCTTTTTCGCGCGGCTTAGTTGGGCGCGAAAGGATGCTTGACCTCGTTGCGCTTGGCGACGACTTCGGCGGCCTTCGGCTCGCCGGCCACGGCGCGCGCGATCGCTTCCTTCGTCGCCTGATAGTTATAGTCCTGGATCTTCTTGTCGTCGCTCGCGTCCCAGTGAATGAACACGCCGACCGAAATAAACAGATCGTCCGCCTCGTCGACCGGGATCACGCCTTCGGCGACGCTGTCGGCGACCGCCTTGGCCACGCCATGCTGCGCCGGGCCGAACATCTGCACCGCCTGCTTCGCGCCCTTGATCGTCACCTTGTTGAACAGGATGGTGTTGGGCTTGCACAGAAGGTTCGGCGCAACGACCGCGAGCAGCGTCGTGAAGCCGTCCTTGTTGTTGACCAGCGCATTGGCGAAGGCAAGCTCCGCGGCCGAGCCGCGCGGCCCGATCAGAAGGTCGATATGCGCAACCTCATTGCCCTCGCCGACAAGCGACTCGCCGACCATCATCTTGTTAATCTTCGCCATGTGCGTTTCCTTTCCAGAACTTCAAATGACGCCCGCCACCCAAGCGAGCGCTTCACGCAGGACTCCGCGCAAGGCGCGCGGCGATGAGATAGCCCCGCGAGCTGGCGCTCGCGGCGCGGACTCAATCATTTTTGCGCAGCTTTGCCAAGGAGCCTCGCCCTTGGCGTGCATGCGCGAGCGCGCTTTCCGATCGGACGGAATCGTCTGATCGGAAAGAAATTGCCCAAAGCGTCAGACGAGATCGCGGGCCAGCGCGAAAGCGTGACGGAAATCGAGGCAAAGCGGCTTGTCGGAGGCCGCCATCTGTTTGAAGAGGCCAGACTCCGCGCCATATTTGATATTGCCGATGGCGAGCGCGCCGATGCCGAGCGCGCCATGCGAGGAGATGACGACGCCATTGTCGTGCAGCCCGCAGCCCTCGACGCCAAGCGGCGGAACGGCGTTGACGTCGGCGGCGATCAACAAATTCTTGGCGGCTTCCAAATCATCCTTCGACAGCACCTGCACGCCGGCGCGCGCGGCGCAGAGCGCGATCTCATTCTCGGTCAGAAGGGCGCGCACCTGTTCGGGCGTCGAACCGTCGGCGGGCGTCACCTTGATGTCGAAACGCTTGCACATTTCATCGGCCAGCTTGGCGACGCGCTCAAGCCCGCTGTATCCGACGATGGTCACCTGCGCGCCTTCGAGCGCCGAGATCACCGCCGCGGAATAGCCGACAACGCCTGTCGCGCCATAGATGACCACCTTCGCGCCTTTGAGTTCGCGCTGCTTCTTGTCGCGCAAAATCTTTTCGACGCAGGCGACCATCGCGCCGGCGGTGGTGAAAGAGCCGTAGGGGTCGGCGAAGAGCGATACTTCGAAGGGCTTGAGCAGCGCCTTCTTGGCCGCTTCGAGCATGTCGAGCGCGAGCACGGCGTCGCGGCCGGCGAAGAAAATGCCGGTGCGCAGCGCGGCGGAGGGGGCGCGCGAGAACATCGCGTCCTGCACAAGCGCCGTGACTTCATCCAGCGTGACATTGGTATAGGGAATCGCCGCGTCATAGCCGGCGTCGAGGGCCATGTTCACGTCGAATGGGCTCATATGCTTCAACGTGCTGAGCATATGCAAAATCGCCTTGGCCATGGAATTTTCCCAACCTTTCTGTCGTTTTGGCGTCTCGCGCGCTGGAAGCCAGGCGGCGCGCGCGGCGGGAGGACAGGCTCCAGCCCCTTGGTTTCTTGAATGATTCCCGGCAAAATGAACGGCGCGCGGCGGCGCGCCCTTCGGCCTCTCCCGGAGCGACGAGAGGCTTAGAACCCAGAACGGAGCCGATGTCCAGAGGCGCGTGCGCCGCAGCGTAGCGCATGCGTCCCGGCGGCAGGCGGCGTCCGGGGTCGACCGGATGCGCCTGCGGGCGGTTGACGGTTGCGGCGCTTTGCACGTATAAGCTCCCGCAACGAGGCTCGTCGCTCCGGCGGCGCGCCTCGCCGTCATTTTCACCCATCGCTGGCGATTGCGGGCGCAGAGCGCCCCCGCCGCCGTATGGACGCATAGATCGAAAGGAATCCGCCATGTCCCGCCGTTGCGAACTGACCGGAAAAGGCGTGCAGACGGGCAATCTCGTCAGCCACTCCAACCGCAAGACGCGCACACGTTTCCTGCCCAATCTGGTCAATGTGACGCTCGCCTCCGACGCGCTCGCCCGCGCCGTGCGGCTGCGCATTTCGGCCGCGGCGCTGCGCTCCGTCGAGCATCGCGGCGGACTCGACGCCTTCCTCGTGAAGGCGAGAAACGAGGATCTCTCGCAGAACGCCCGCGACCTGAAGCGCGAGATCGAGAAGAAGCAGGCCGCCGCGAGCGCCTGATCCGTTTCTTTCCGCTTTCGAAAAGCCCCGCGCTTTATGGCGACGAGGCTTTCGTTTTTTTATGCGCCTCAAGTTCGTCGCAGAAAAAGGCGGGCCTCCCTTCTCCCATGGGGAGAAGGTGGCGCACGAAGCGCGACGGATGAGGGGAAAGCGCCTGGCGTGTATGAGGGGTAAGCGCCTGGCGTGTATGGGGGGAAACCCCTCACCCGACCCCGCTACGCGGGGTCGCCCTCTCCCAAAGGGAGAGGGATTGCGCGCCCCACATTTCGTCCTTCAAGACGAAACTAAACCCGCAGATCCGGCGGCGTCGCTTCGTCCGTAAGCTGCTTTAACGCCTCGTCGAGCGGCAATTGCGTCTGCTGCTGCGAGCCTAGGCGGCGGATCGAGACGCTGCGCTCGGCCGCTTCTTTCTTTCCAGCGACAAGCAGCACGGGGACCTTCGCCAGCGAATGTTCGCGCACCTTATAAGTGATCTTCTCATTGCGCGCGTCGACCTCGACCGAAAGCCCGAGCTTGCGCGCGGCGGCGGCGACCTCATAGGCGTAATCGTCGGCGTCCTGCGTGATCGTGCAGACGACGATCTGCAATGGCGAGAGCCATAGCGGCAGATGGCCGGCGTAATGTTCGATCAATATGCCGGTGAAGCGTTCGAGCGAGCCGAAAATTGCGCGGTGAATCATCACCGGCGTCTTCTTTTCGCTGTCGGGGCCGATGTAATAGGCGCCAAAGCGCGACGGCAGATTGAAGTCGACCTGCGTCGTGCCGCATTGCCATTCGCGGCCGATAGCGTCGCGCAGCGTATATTCGAACTTCGGGCCGTAGAAAGCGCCTTCGCCCGGATTAATCCCCGTCTTGATGCGTCCGCCCGAGCGCTGTTCGATCTCGCTCAGCACCTGCGTCATGATCGCTTCCGCCTGATCCCACGCCTCGTCCGAGCCGACGCGCTTCTCGGGCCGCGTCGAGAGCTTCACCACCACCTCGTCGAAACCGAAGTCGGCGTAAGTCGAGAGAATGAGATCATTGATCTTGTGGCATTCCTCGGCCATCTGCTCATCGGTGCAGAAGACATGCGCGTCGTCCTGCGTGAAGGCGCGCACGCGCAAGAGCCCATGCAGCGCGCCAGACGGCTCGTAACGATGCACAACGCCGAACTCCGCCAGGCGCAGCGGCAGGTCGCGATAGGATTTCAGGCCATGTTTGAAAATCTGAATATGACCGGGGCAGTTCATCGGCTTGATGGCGTAGAGCCGGTCTTCGTCCGTCTGCTCGCGCGCCGGCGCCGAGACGAACATATTCTCGCGAAACCACTCCCAATGGCCCGATGTCTCCCACAATGATTTATCGAGGAGCAGGGGCGCGTTGACCTCCTGATAATCGGCCGCAAGGCGCCGGCGCATATAAGCGATGACCTTCTGGAACAACGCCCAGCCCTTTGGATGCCAGAAGATCGCGCCCGGCCCTTCCTCCTGGAAATGGAAGAGGTCCATCTCGCGGCCCAGGCGGCGGTGGTCGCGCCGCTCGGCTTCCTCCAGCCGATGGAGATAAGCGTCGAGCTCCTCCTGCGTCGCCCAGGCGGTGCCATAGATGCGTGAGAGCATGGGATTATTGTGATCGCCGCGCCAATAGGCGCCCGCGACCTTCATCAGCTTGAAAGCTGTCCCGACCTTGCCGACCGACGGCATATGCGGGCCGCGACAGAGATCCAGCCACTGGCCCTGCTTATAGATCGAGAGCGGCTCGTCGGATTTGATCGCGTCGATGAGTTCGCTCTTGAAGATCTCGCCCTTGGCGAGGAACCATTGCTTCGCTTCGTCGCGCTCCCAGACTTCGCGCGTGATCTTGGCGTCGCGCGCGACGATCTCGCGCATCTTCTTTTCGATCGCGGGCAGGTCTTCGAGCGTGAAGGGCTCGGCCCGATAGAAATCGTAATAGAAGCCATTCTCGATGACCGGGCCGATCGTCACCTGCGCGCCCGGATAAAGCTCCTGCACGGCCTCGGCGAGGACATGCGCCGCGTCATGGCGGATGAGCTCCAGGGCGCGCGGATCGTCGCGCGTGACGAATTCGATCCGCGCGTCGCGCTCGATCGGGCTTGCAAGATCGACGAGACGCCCGTCGAGCGTCATGGCGACGCTGCGCTTGGCGAGAGAGGGGGAGATGCTCTTGGCGATGTCGGCGCCCGAGACGCCGGGCTCGAACTGACGGGAGGCCCCGTCGGGGAATGTGACCGCTATCATTTTTCGCTCCTGACGCGCTCAGTCGCCGACACCAATCGGCGTAAGTCGCAAGGAGCAGGATGCTTCGAGACGAAACGCGAATTCCGCTTCCCGCTCAAACGCGAAGCCTGCTCTATCCGCCTCAATTGAGCGAGTTTCTCGCTCTATGGGTGGACGACGCCTGCATAACGCCGGGCGGGGGCGGATGCAATGGAGATGCCGACGCTCGGCCGAGCGCGCTTGCCGCTGCGCCGCAGCGTACGCCAAGCTGAAAAATAATGCTATTGACAGGAGGCCAAAAAATTAAGCAGTTCCTACATTTACGGGAGAACCGCCTATGAGCGCTTTTGTTGACGTGACTGTAAACATCGATAGCAAGCCATTCCTCATTCGATCGGACCGCGGCTACGCCGAAGCTGTGCTTCAAAGGGAAGAATTCGAGCCCGGCCTTGTCAAGGCGATCAGGGCGCTTGCGGAAGGATCGAAAGTCGCGCTCGACGTCGGGGCCAATATCGGGTGCACGGCGATTCTGATGTCTTCGCTCGCCGAAAAAGTGTTGGCGTTCGAGCCAGCGCCGTCGACTTTCGGGCTGCTGATGCACAATACGCGCGGCTTCGAAAATATCGCGCTCCATAATTTCGCGCTCGGAGAGCAGAAGTCGCAAGCGCAGATTCAGTTCGCCCCAGACAACCGCTCCGGCGGCTTCATCTCGGAAACGAAGGCGACCACGGGCCATGCGATTGAAGGCGTCGTCATTAAAACCCTCGATCAATTCTGCGCCGAAGACGAACTCGCCGCAATCGATTTCATAAAGATAGACACCGAGGGCTATGAAGGGCACGTGCTCAGAGGCGGAGCCGACTCCTTAATGAAATTCAAGCCCGTGGTTATCGGAGAAATCAATCATTGGTGCCTTAACGCCTTCCAGCGCACTTCAATTCCCGATTTCTTCGATCAGCTCCGATCGATCTTTCCGATCTTGCTCGCGGTTGACCATGTGGGCGAACGCTTGGCGAATTTGCATGACAGCGATAGTTCCTATGTCGTGACCTATGAGCATATCGTCGGCGGTAAATGGAGCGAATTCATTGGCGCGTTCGACGAAGACAGATTGGTGCGCCTGCGAGAGCTCTATAAAATGATGTGACATCCGCCGTTCGGCGTTCTCCAATCGGGCGAAACGGCGGCGGCGAAACGGCGCGCAGGGACGAAGAGCTGGGACGGCCTGTAAAGCGCGGCCCTGCGAACGCTTACACTGCTTCAGTCATGAGATCTCGCCCGATGCGCTGTCGCTTGGCGCGAAGGTCAAATGTTCCAAAATTCCGCAGTTTGACGGACCTCATAGCCACACCACAGAGACGAGCTTGCGGGAGATGAACGTGCTGATCGCGGTTCTGCACACGCAAATCGCCGCCTCATCTGGCTAACCTGCGCCAATCTCCATACAAAGCATACGACCCAATGCGGCATCCAGCATTGAGGTCGGATCGACAGAAGACGTTCGCGATCTCCAACCGATAAAACCATCCGGACGAATCATAATCGCGCCATCGCTTTCGAGGCCCGTGCGGCCGCAAAACAAATTGGCGTCATCCTCCAAGTCGGCTCCGATTTGATATGTCGTCACGGGGAGGCTCAACCGTCGGGCAATCGCGTCCGCGGCGTCGATCCATTGGCGGCCTTCCGGCGCCGCCAGCAGAACGAATCCACGACCAACGAGATCGTGCGTCGACATGATACGCCCCTCCCGTCGAAGCGGGACGTGCGCCAATCGGGTTCCGGGTAGACCGGATGGTTTTAGTGGGTCTTCGACGCGCCCGCCATCGTCCTGTTCCTCCAGTGCGATCGCGGGCGAGCGATAGCGATAGCCCATGGCGACGCTTAGATAATTTTCTTCCGCTGAATGAATACGGAGGTCTTCTCGGTCGGGCCGGAGGCGCTCCACATAATTCTTAATCTGGCAGGCCACCGTGGTATGCGCCACAGGAAGCCGCTCCGCTTCATATGTTTCCAAGAGGCCAGTCCCGGCGCGGCGACGCAGGACGAAAGCGAGCTTCCACGCGATGTCCGCGGCGTCCTGAATGGCGGTCTGACCGGCGAGGCCGCCGACCGGCGGCATGACATGCACGGCGTCTCCCGCCAGAAAAATGCGTCCTTCGGACATTTTTTCGGCGACGAGCGCGGTCATCGTCCAGGTCATCCGATCGAGAATCTTCACGTCGAGATCGGGCATTCCGAGCGCGTCGCGCACCATTTTCTTGCAGCGCGCCTCGTCGAAGTCCGCGCTCGAATGCCGCCGCGGATCATACTCGATATTGATCTGACCCACGCCCGCCTCGTCGCAGCTGACGAAAGCGCCGGTAAACGCAGGATTTCTAAGATAGTAAAGAACCGTGCCGCGGCCGCGCATCGGCGTCGAAAGATCCGCTTCGAACAATATCGATACGGCATGGGAGACCGCCGCATCGCCGACCATGTCGATGCCGAGCGCCGAACGAATGGAGCTGCTTGCGCCGTCAGCGGCGACGACATAATCGGCCGTGAGCGCGTATTCCTCTCGGCTCACGCCGTCGCGCAGCCCTGCCCTAACATGGTCGGACTCAAGCGTCAGTCGTTGAACATTCGTGGAAAATCTAACATCGACCCCAAGGTCGCGGACATATCGAAGTAAAGTTCGTTCCACCCGGTTTTGTCCGATGTGGCAGATGTCGACGGGCGACAAGAGCGGCGGCCGCTTGGCGCCGGGTTCGAGCAGACGCTGTATTTCGCGGCCGGTCACGGTTTCCGCTATAATGATCGCGGCGTTGTCGGGCGTGGCGCGGCTCGCTTTGAACAGATCGGCCTCAAGCCCCTCCACAACGCGCAACACTTCCATGCTTCGACGATTGATTCCGTGAGCTTTCGGTCGCGGCGAAACCGATTCGTGGCGCTCGACCAGCGTGCAGGGAACGCCGCGCCAAGCGAGCAGCAACGCCGCCGTTAAGCCCGCATAGCCTGCGCCGACGATCAAGACGGGCGTGTGTCCGGCCTTCATGTGCGAAGCCTCCTGATGAAGGGTGAGTCTTCCTACGCTTTCCAGATCATTCATCGCGCTTGGCGCATGTTGGCGGCATGCGCCCGCCCAGGCTCGGACGTTCGACAGACAGGAGCGACGCCCGAGCGCTCAAAAGGAATCGCTTTGGCGCTGGAGACGGCCAAATGCGTCCTCGACCGCCTGACGGGTGGAAAAGGGCATTCGCCGCGCCAAGCACAGTGCGCCGAAGGCTTCGGGCGCCAAAAGCGACAGATAGGCGACCCAAGGCTCGTCGAGGAAGAGGCCGAGCGCAAGCAGCGGCACAGCGATCGACCAGGAAGCGAAACTGTCTGAGACTGCCGCGGCGGCGAATGAAGCGCGCGCATGCAACACCGCGCGCATGACATTCGTGACATATCTGATGGGCAGAGAAAGCGCGAGCGCTTCAACGAGGGTAAGCCACCACGGACCCTCTTGCCGGTAAATTGCGCTCCCTAAAGGTCCGCTCAAAGCGAACAAAAGGGCGGCGACCGCCGAGACAATAGGCGTTCCCTTGATCCAAAGCGTCTGCGCGAAGGCCGCCATCTGCGTTTCCGACAGGCCCGCCAGACGCAAGGCGAAGAATCGTGTAAGCGCCGTCATCGGCGTCAATATAAAAAGGATCAAAATCTGTCCCGCAGAAAAGGCGTCCAGACGGCGATAATCGACTTGCCCGAGCCAAGGCATGGAAAAGAGAATGACCGACACGCTCATAGCCATCTGAGGCCAGAATAGGCGTTGCGCTTCGAAAAAGATCGAATGAAGAAATACGCGCGCATAGGTCCATTTTGGCACGGCGAAAAGCGCGACGCCGTGAGACGCGACCCTGCGAAAAATCCAGATCGAGGAAACAACCGAGATCGCGAAACCGGCGATGAAGCAGCCGATGAAGCCAAAACCCAAAATATCCATGCAGAGCCAGTTGGCGGCGATTTTGGCGGCGACGCCCCCCAACTTCCATCTCACCACCGAAGCGCCGTCTCCAAGGGCATGCAATGAGAAGCTGCCGACATTGACGAAAAATCTGAAGGGGCTCGCAAGCGCGAACCAGATCGTCGCCGAAATCGCAACCGCCGCAATGTCCGCGCGTCCTGTCATGCCTATGATAAGGCCAGGATAAAGAAGCGCCCCCAAAACGCCCGCGCCAAAGCCGATCAACGAGGCGAGCCAACAAATCTGGGGAATAGCCTCCTGCGCCTCCCCCGCAAGGCGCGCCTTGGCGACGAGCAGGGACGCGACAGCGCCCGAGGCGCCCATCAATACGAGATCGAGCGCGGCGACGCGCGTCAACGTCAAATAAGCTGTTGGCGCCCCCGAGCCGAGCGGCGCGATCATATAAAGATCGATCTGAAAGCTTAGCGCCGTCGCGCCATAGAAGGCGAGCAATGGCGCGAAACCGCGCCAAAAGCCTTTTTCCATCATCGTGGAATATTCCGCCAACCTGGGAACGGCGCCAATTCGAAGCTCGGAAGCGTGAAAAAGCCGAACGACTCCTCGGGCGGAGGCAGCGGCTCCTCGAGATCGATGATCTCGATCTCGCGACGGCCCGACGCCGTGCGACATTTCCAGGCGACGACGATCTCGCTCGCTTCCGCGCTGGCGAGCACAAGTCCGCAAGCGGGCGTGCGGTCGTAATTTCCCCACCGCGCGGCCGAGGCGCCCATCATCGTTATCAGTAGATCGTTGTCGATGCGATCCTGAAACTCCGATTGTTTGAGCCATTCATAGACCCACAGGTAAAAGCTCCAGTCGAAGGTCAAATTTTGCGTTTCCGCCCACGTCATGAACGGCCGAAGGATGGCAAGGCCGTCCGGCGCGGCGATTTTCAACAATTGCGGGCAGATGTCGAATAACGCATGCCAATAGGCGCGATGGCAGACGTCGATTCGAACGAAGGCGCGAGACTGACGGGGAATCTGCGTCTGCGGCCGCAAATCCGTTAGCCAGTCGAATAGCTCCTTGTCGACGATCCTAGCAGGCTCCGACGGCGACGTGAGGTGCATGAATTTCCTCCTTAGAACAAGAAAATACCGCGCGCAGACGTGCGAGGTCGGCGACGATCGCGTCATAGTCAATGTTGTGGTCGCGCTCGTAGGTTATCGTGGCGCCCGGCTTGTCAAACAGCGACCGGCGCCGCTTGAGAAAAGCCAGCGTGTCTTGAGCGAGATCGCCGTCATGCGAGTCGACCGTGAAATGTGGCTCGATGATGGTGCGATTGTATCCGGCGATGTGGAAATGCGGCGTCGAGGCGATGACGTTGTCCCACAATTCCAAAGGCGCGCCGCAATTGCGGAAGGCGCAGACGGCGTTCGAGGCGTCGAAAAGAACGCCGGCGCCCGTGTCGCGCGTCAATCGCTCGAAGAAGGCCGGCGCTTCCCACCCGCCGTCCATGATCGAAGGATAATTCTCGATGAATAACTTCTGACCCAGGAGATCTTGCCAGATGTCCACTTTGCGGCGGACCCAGTCATAGTCGGCGTCGTAATCAATTTCGCCAAGATGGTAGAGGCGGCGCCCGCGATGGGTGAAATAGGCCATGTGATCCGAAACATAGAGCGGGCGCAACGCGTCGATCAGCACGCGCAGGCGTTTCGCAAGATCTTGAAGAAAATCCAGATCGCTTTCGAGATATTTGGAAAACATCACATGGAAGCCGATGGGGCATTTGAAATGGCGCGCCAGATCGTCCGGCGGCACCTGCAAGAAATTGTCGATGAGTAACTCGCAATAATCGAGATGGCCCTCATCGACCAAGCGTTGAACCATTTCATGGGTTCCGCCCAAAGTGAAATTGAGGCCGACCAACATGTGAAGCGCCTTTGCTATCGATGAAAAATCAATTCGACCGCCCCCGGCTTATCGCCGGGAGCGGTCCTGGCAAAACCTAGGCGGCGAGGGCCGAGCACTGGCCGCCGTCGCAAAAGGCGCCTTCGCGGCCGAGGACGTCGAGAACGCGGCGATTCGCAATCTTGATAGCCATATGACTCTCCTAACGATGCGTGTTTATGGAAATTACGGACAGAGCTCGCGCATCTCGAACGACTGTCCAAAGGTAAAACGTTTCAGCGAAGGAGAAGCCGACAGGCGGCGCAATTTTTTTGGCGGGGGAGATTGGCTCATAAGAGTCGCAGGCGGCCCATCGGCGGATTACGCCGTCAAGACATGCCGAGCGCCTTGCCGCGCGCTTCCTCGAACGCGCATGGGCGATAAAGGGAATGTCGGGAGCTTATCACTCCCGACATCCGCTTTCCTTGGCTAGAGCAAGTTCCGAAAAAGTTGAATTCACGAGTCGCGTGTCGAGGGCGAGGCGACTAAAACTTGAGCTTCACGCCGCCTATGACCGCGCGCGGTTGTCCCGCATAGACGCCGCCGCCCGTATTGAACAATATCGCGGCTGGCGTCTCGATTCCGGCCGTCAGGGTATTCGGCAGGATAAACGTCGACGCCATATACCGCCGATCGAATATATTGTTGACGCTCAGATAAAGCTCGATGTTACGAAAATAGAAATTTTCGACATCGCGATTATAGTGGACATTCGCGTTGACGAGCCCATAGCCCGGGACGCTGGATAGATTCGAGGCGTCGAGCGTGTACTGGCTCTTGAACACATATTCCACAAAGGCGCCCACTCCTTTGAAATCCCCGTGGGGCACGTCGTAACCGGCGCGCGCGGTCGCCGTATGCGGCGGCACGTTGGGAAGCTTCTTTCCGCTCCGGTTGAGATACACCAATGGCGAACCGCCTGAGGGCAAGCCCTCCATCATATTGGTGATGAACTGATTGTTGAAGCTGTAGACGGCGATCAGGCTTACGCCCTCGACCGGCCGCCAATCGGCGTTGAATTCGACGCCGCGATGGATCGCCGCCGGGATGTTGAGCGAATAATTGACCAGAAGCGGCGCGCCCGTGGTGAGAGACAGAATTTCATTACGGTACCACTCGTGGAAACCCGTCAGACTCATTGTGAGGTCCGGGCTGGGAGTCCAGTCGACGCCGACGTCGACCCCCATATTGGTCTGCGGCTTGAGCGACGTATTCGCGGTCGCGCTGGTTCCCTGCGAATTGGTGGTGAGGGTCGTGAAATTCGGCGTTCCATAGCCGGCCGCGTAGCGGGCGCGGAACTGCCATTCCGGATTATAGCGGTAAGTCAGCGAAGCTTCCGGCGCCGTATTCCAAAACGCCCTGTTGAGCGCCACCTGATAGGGAAGCGTCAAAGCGCTCGCCGCATTATAGGTATAGACTGAATTGACGCCCCAAGTTCTGTTCCAATTGGAACTGAAGCCGATGACGCCGGTCAACCCTTCGGCGAAGGCGATTTCCTCCCGCGCCCGCAGCCCGATGTTCGAATGATAGGAATCGATCTTCCCGGCCGCGCCGCCCGGCATGCCCCAATCCCAGACATTGGGAACCTGCACGAAAGCGGGATTGGTCGTTTTCGTATTATCGTAGAAGAATCCCAGGAAATGCGTGGCCGGCAAGCCAAACAGCGTTCCATGATTGGTGATGTCGCTCGTGACATTGAGGCCCACCGAAGGGCCGCGCACCTGCACAGGGCCGCCAAAGGAAAAGCGCGGCGGAATCACCGTGCCATTGATATAATCGAGATAATTATAGGTGACTTGGTTCCGTAGGATCGTGTCGTTGTCGAAATCATGCTCCCATCGCAGACCCGCGATGTGGCGGTTCAAGTGTTGATGCGCCCCAAGCTGCGAGAAGCTCTGCGAAGTGAGCGTGCCGGAAATGCCGTTCCTCGGCTGCTGAATGCTGGCGCAATAGGGGTTGTTCGCGATCGCGAATTCGCAGCCGAACTGGAACGGATTGAGATAATATCTCAAAATCGGAAGCGCCTGCGAAATCTGCGCAAACGTATTGTTGTAGATATATTTCAGCGTGACTCGATCGGTCTCGGTGGGCGCCCAGGTGCCGCGAAAGTTCACGGTCTGATAGTTATAAGCATTATGGATGATATGGCCGTCTCCGCGCAGATCCGAGGCGAAGGCGGAGAAGTCGAAGGCGCCGCTCCTTTTCCCGAAGGTGACGTAGTTGTTGATGTAACCGAAACTGCCGAATTCCGAGCCCGTTTGCACGCCGTCGATTTCGGCGCCGTCGCGGGTGCGGAAATTAATGGCGCCGAAAAGGGCGTGATTGCCGAACAGGGCTGACGACGGGCCACGATAAACGTCCACGGCGCTGTAGGCGTGCGGATCGATCATATCGGTGCGGGTGTTGCCGTCGGAGGTGACAAGCGGGAAACCGTCGTCGAACATCTGGATGTTGCGAACGCCATTCGAGAGCCGGTTGCCCGAGCCGCGAATAGAGACGATGAGGTCGCGCGGGGTGAGGCCCTGGCTGAAGGATACGCCAGGGCTGTATCTCAACATCTCCTGCACTGTCGCCATCGGAGTCGAGCGCAGGAAATTGGTCTTGACGGTTGTGACCGTCTGGCCCGGCGGATCGCGGTAGATCGGCAATTTCGCGCGGGCGGCGTTGAAGCCTGGCGCATATCCGGTTTCGCCCGCGCTGGCCTCGCCCACGGCGGGCGTGGCGGCGCCCGATTGGCTCGGCGCGGTTCGCACGGCGGGGCCCGTGCGGAGCCGGGCTCCGATGTCGATCGTGGGAAGCGTCTGTTGAGCGATTGCGAATGATGGAATGAGGGCGAGCAGCAGCGATGCGGCGGAGGCGCCGCGCAAAAGGGCTGAGCGGGACATGTGATTCTCCTGATGCGGCTTTCATCCAGCCGCTTGAGCCAAAGTGACGTTGGGCCTGTCGGCCGAGGCTATGAGGTCAGGAGAAGGAAGGGGGCGCGCGCGAAGACCAGGAACTGCGCCATCCCAGCCCGCGCCGACTGATTTCGCCGACGGGGACGGAAACGGCGGAGTCCTCCGGTCCGGATTCCGCAAAAACGAGACTTGAAAATAGAGCGACGACGCAAGCCAGCGCGCCGACGCGGGCCGCCTCGTTGCACAAGATGCAGCAATCGGAATGATGATGCGCCCTATCGTGGGGAACGCCTTGGTCGCCGTTCGAAGGCGAGCAATATTCGTCGGCGATAGGGGCGACCGACTCCATATGGAGGTCGTGCGCGGCGCGAGCGAGCAGAGGCGCGGATGCGATGATCGCTCCTTGAAGAACGAACATGCAAAGCGCCGCGCAGGCGATGAGCCTGTGCATCGAGAACCGCCGCTGTTCCCTGAATTTCACCATGATTCAAAGTAGAGTAGCGGTCTTCAAAGTGTCAACGGACAGTCCGCTTCAAGCTTGCAATATCGCTTTACCGTTGCGTAGTTACAACACACCTATCTTCCGTCTACGCGCAGAAAATGCGTCAAATCAAAAAAGGAGAGCGCCTTCGCGAATCGACGATTCGCGAAGGCGCTCCAATATCGACATGCGCGTCTTACCTGTCGGAGACGTTATGGATGACGCGTTGCTCGACCGGCGTCTTTTGCCAGGGATCGGAAAATCGGGAAGAGGTCAAAAGCTCTTCGTCGGTGAGAGTCTTAAGGAACGCCACGAGATCGCGCTTCTCTTGCTCGCTCAGGTCTATTGGAACGATCAGCTCGCTCTTTCGCGAATTGAGTCTTCCGTCCCCTTGCTCCGGTCCGCTCGTCACATTGCGTCCGCCGGCGGCGTAGATGTCGATCACTTCTTCGAGCGTCGCGACGCTCCCGTCATGCATATAAGGGCCCGTCACGGCGATGTTTCGCAAGCTCGGCGCGCGGAACTTTCCCATATCCTCGATCGCGCCGGTGATTTCGAACAGGCCGCGATTGGGCGTCGGATAATCGCCCTTCCCATCGATATTGTAGAGGCCGGTATTGTGAAAGGGCGTTTCGATTTCGCGGGTTCGCGCATGATAGAACTGATCGTCGAAATTGACGCTGCCATGGCAATGATGGCACTCGGCCTTTTCGCCGAAAAAGAGGTCTTTGCCGCGCGTCTCTTCGGGCGTCAGCGTCGCCTTTCCTTCAAGATAGAGGTCATATTTCGACGAAGCGGACACGACGCCGCGTTCGAACACGGAGATCGCCTTGATGATATTGCCGAAGGCGATCGGATCCGGCTCGCCGGGAAAAGCCTCCGCGAAGTCGCGTCGATAATCGGCGTCGCTCTTGAACCGGCTTAGAATTTCTTTCTTGTTTTGATCGTTGACGCCCATTTCGATTGGCGCTTCGCCAAACATCGGCGCTTCCATCTGGCGCTCCAATGTCACCATCGCCGGATTGGCCCAGGTGAGCGTCGCGCGCCAGGCGGAATTGACGATGCTCGGCGCATTGCGGGGAGTCGTCTCGCCGGTCGCTCCGACAGAAACCTTCCGGCCGTCGGTAAAGGCGAGTTTCTGCAAATGGCAGGACGCGCAGCTTTCCTTGCCATTGCCGGACAGTCTCGTCTCGTAAAACAGCTTGCGGCCGAGTTGAAAGCGCGCTTCGGACATCGGATTGTCGGCGGGCGCGCGCGGCGGCGGCAAAAAGCTCGGAAGCGACCAGGACCACGCCGCAGGATCGGCGGCGGCGGGCCCGGCGAGCGCGACGAAAGGCGCCGCCGCGAGAATGAAGGAGCGCAGCTTCATCATTTCAAAGCCGCGCGCGGTTTCGATTCAACCCGGAAAATCTTGACGCCGGTCTTGGACGGTCTGCCAGCGTCATTGGCGTCGGGCGCGGTTTCCTTCAGATTGAGGCCGAGCTTTTCAAAGATCGGCGGGCATTCGCCATCGAACGGACCGCTCATGCAGCCGGTTGCGCCGCCTGTGTCGCGATTGAGATCGACGCCGGCGAACAGGGCTTCGAGATCCAGCACGACGCGCTGCTTGTCGGGATTGAACGCCGCGAAGCGAACCGGAACGCGATTTGCGGCCGAGCAGGATATGATCTCGCCCGTGAGAGGATCGCCTTTACAGCCTGTCGAGCCAAGATGCAGCATCCAGGTTGCTACGGTCACCGTGCCGTCGGCGTTCACTTTGACCGCTTCGGGCGGATCGGACTTCGTCGGATCGGCTTTTGCCGGATCGGAGCCGTTCGCGGCATCGGACGTCGCGCCCGGCGCCGGCGCGGCGGAGGCTGTTTGTTTCGGCCTTTGAGGCAATGGCGGGCGCGTGACGCCGCCTTCGGGATCGACCTCGATCTTTATGAATTTGCGCCCCGCCAGCCAGTTCCAAGCCATGGCCTGTATGTCCAGGGGCGCGGGCGCCGTGGCGAAATTGGAGTGGTTGAGCACGACATCCTTTCCGTCCTCTCCCTTGACGAGGCTCGGGACGCCGACGGTGAAGACGAGACCCTCATAATGGCCGGGCGGAACGGTTCCCTTGATGCTGTCGTTGAGAGTCGTCATGCCCTTGCAGGCGCCGCTTTTGTCAGCGAAATTCAGGAGCGCCGTATCAGCGTATTGCCAATCGTTCTGCTCCAATTCGACCGGAATTTCCCGACCGCTTCGTTCGACGAGCGCCAGCCCAGAAATATAAAAGCGCGCGTCATGAAGTTTCGCGTCGACATGATTTTTCCCAAGGCCTTTGATGTCAGGGCCGCAGCCGACGCCTTGCCCTCCCGCCGAAAGGCCGAATGAAATGACGACCGCGCGCTTTATGGAGGGCTGCTCCGCCCGCGAGGCCGTGGCGAAACCCACAAGGATGCTCAAGCCGAATAGGAAACTGCCGAATAGGAAACTTTTGCCGCCCATCTGAACTCCCCTCGTCCGCGTCAGACGCGACCGCCGACAGGGCGCTCTGATCGTCGGCGCGCTCCTGCCCAAAGGGTAAGACGTTTTTCGTCGGCAAAAGCCGACAAAAAAATTTTTGCCGGCGCCGTATTTTTTGGGCGGCGGAGCGTTCCGAACTGTCTCAGAATTCGTCGCAGCCTAAGGAAGAGGGCGAGTTGCGAAACGGAAGGCCGGATCGCTGGCGAAAAACGCGCTTTGCTGCGCGCGCTTATCGCCGCGCCAGGCCGGAAATCGGCGTTCCCAATTGGTTGCGAAATGGCGCCCCAGCGTAGATGAAACTGATAACTACGTTTCCGCTGGAGCGCTATGATATTCTAACCTTCGGGCCGCGAACACCGCAGTGTGCATCCGAGCCGCGCCAAAACTACTACGACTGATCGCTCCGAAGCGCGCTATCGCGGGTGCAGGAGTGAGTGCAAAGTCGGCAAGGGCCTCGATTCTAGTGTCGTTGAGGATGGAGCGATTCAGGTCGATCCGGATCGTGATTTCTTCCACTTCATAGTATCGCCCTGGGTCAGGCTGAAATCCTCGCGGTTGCACTCATGCACGTCGGGGAGCCGCCGTCGCTTTCTGGCAGGCTGTCGCTTGCGCCCGGAACCGCCAAGCGGCGTGAGCGAAACCAACAGAGCGATGCTCAGCGCGACAGATCCAATAGTGAACAGCACGAGATAGTCACCTTCGGTGGCCGCGAAGACATAGGAGAATAGGTAGCCAGCCGATGCTTGGCCGAGTGCAAAGACAATCGTGGCGACGCTCCATGCCGTCTTGCGATCATCCGGGTCGGCGATGATTTCTTGCGTGCGGCCAAGCGCAAGGGTCACGGTGCCGGAAACGGAGCCGCCGATGACCAGACTGGAAACGATCAACGCGACTGGCGACCTGGCGAAGACGGGTAGCGCGACGCAAATGACTTGGCAGGCAATCGCCCATCGCAGCGCACTCGCAAAGCCGATGGTGTCCGCCGAACGCCCGGCAATGATGGGCCCTAGGAGCGCGCCGATTCCGAAGACGACCCAATACCGGCCACCGACCTCAAGCCCGCTTGATAGCCCTCGCGCAACGAAGTCGACAAGGAAGACCATGTGCGGCACGAGTCCGACAGCTACCAATCCATAGATGACGTAGACCGCGACCAGTTGAGGATCACGGAGCCTTCCTCGACCGGACTCTCCGATCCGAACGCTTCTGGCAGCCGGCACCAAAGGTGCTTCGGTGGGCCACCAGTTCCACGCGCATGCCGTCGCGATCAGCGAAAGCGAGCCAAGCACGCACCAAGTTACTGTCGGCCCCACGGAGACCAAGGCCGGTACGAGGGTGCCCGAAAGGATTGTGCCAGACCCGACACCCGAAAAGATGAGTCCGGCAGAAAGTCCGCGCCTCTTTTCCGGCACGAATGGGAGAATGGTCGGGGCCGCCAGCACCATCAGCGAGCCCCCGGTCAAGCCCGAGACGAATCGCCATGCAAAGAACCAGACGAAAGGAAGAGGTGTGGCGCTTGCGAAAAACGCGACCGTCGCTCCCAACATCATTAGCCGCAAGGCTCGCTTCGCCTGCCATCGCATTGCGATTTGCTGGCCAATCAGTGCCCCGAAGAGATATCCGGCGAGGTTCGCGGCTCCAAGATAAACGGTCTGCGCCGGAGTGAACCAATCTTCAGCGATGAGAACCGGGATCAACGGCGAGTAGGCAAAACGCGACAAGCCAATTCCGACGAAGATCGCTAGCAGGGCGGCGGTCGTCAGCTTCCACCAACTAAGATCCTTAGCGTCGGTCATCAGCCCTCAACCTGCTGAATGGTCATGAACCAAAGTCTGAAAGGTCGAGACTAGGCACGGAGGAACTGAACCGGCCGACGAAAAGCCGTCAGGTCAACGAGAGCAATTCTCACGTCGGCGTCGCGTGAGGAATGATCTCTTGCACACGTGAAATATGCGGTGGTCGGTACGGGGACCGATGCGGATGATGGGAGAGTTCTCGCAGAGGCCTCCTTTCGTGACCGAAACAGCGTGTCGTTCCCTCGTTATTTCGCCGCTGCTGCCGACCTCCGACTTTGCTGAGTTCGTGTCGAAGCTGCAGAGCGAGGATGTACGCGCGCGTTTCGGGCGCCCAGTCCAGCCCGAAGGCCTTCCGGCTTTGTTAGCGCCGGTCGGGCCGGGCTATCGTGCCATCGGGGCTTGGAATGCCGAATCTTTGGTTGGAGCCGCAATGCTGGCCAAGCTCACCAACGGTCAGTATGAGTTCGCGCTCCTCGTCCGATCGGACATGCAGCGGCGTCGGATCGGAAGCGCGCTGACGTATCGCGCCTTCGGCGAGGCGGTTCATCTTGGCGCCAGTCAAGTGGTCGCTCACGTCCGCTCCGACAATACTGCGGCTCGAGCGCTCCTGCGGTCGACAGGCTTCTGTCCAATCAGCGGGCCTGGCCTTGAGGTGAGTTTCTTGGCCGAACTCGCTCCGTCACACGCATTCGGCTATGGCGCCACCGCTAATGCTCGTGCCGAGCGCGAGCATATCGGCTGTCGATAGACAGCTAAGCTGCTTTCCAGATGCCCGCGATGGCGCCGGCTTCCTTGCTCATAGGCACTAATTTCCCCGAAGCTCCATTTTCATCGGCTGATGCGGCTGTACAGATACCGAGAACCGCGTCGCACCAGGCGTGATGGTGACAAACGCCACCGCGAGAGTGGACCTAATGACGCGATCAGAAACACGACAGCTTGGTTTGCCGCGATTAAATCCATAGGCGACGTGATCTATTGTCCCATAAGTCAAATATGATATTGTCATATGACAAAAGGGGATTGCGGATGACCGCCTGGAAGCCGGACGTGCCAGCGGGGGACGCTCCACTCTATGAGCGGATCGCCGATGCGATCGAATGCGATATCCGGGACGGGACGCTGCCGCCGGGCGTTCGCCTCCCGCCGCATCGTGATCTGGCGCATGTGCTCTCAGTAAGCATCGGGACGATCACGAAGGCCTACGGAGAAGCGGAGCGTCGCGGATTACTATTCGGGCATGTCGGGCGTGGATCATTTGTTGCAGGCGACGGTCGCCCACACCCCTCGAGTGCGCCCGACGGCACCGTCGATCTCGCGCGCAATCTTCCAGCGGGCGGTCCTGGGGCAAAGCACTTTGCTGAGGCGCTTGCCCGGCTGCGGCGGAGACCCGATCTCGCCCTGGCCGCAGAGTATGCGCCGCCGGAAGGACTCGAGGTCGTACGTCGCATTGGGGCAGAGTGGCTTCGGCGTCGGCATGGCATGGAGGATGTCAGCGTAAACGATATTATACAAACCAATGGCGGCCAGCATGCCCTTGCGCTCGTGTTCGGCGCCCTGTGCCGCCCCGGGGATATGATCCTCTGTGAGGCCGCCACGTTCCATGGCGCTAAGACGTTGGCGGAAGTCGGAAGCTATCGCCTTCACGGTGTCGAGCTCGATGCGGGAGGCCTCAAGCCGGCGTCCCTGGAGAAGGCGATCGTGGAGACCGAAGCTCGCATACTCTACACCATACCGACCCTGCAGAATCCGACGACAATCACGATGAGCGCTTCGCGGCGGAAGCAGGTTGCGACGATCGCCCGGAAGCATAATGTGCTGATCGTCGAGGATGAAGCGTATCGGGCGATAGCATCGCTCGAGGATAGGCCGCCGACCTTTGCAGAGCTGGCGCCGGAGCGGACGATCCATGTCGCGACCGTCTCAAAGGCCTTTTCGCCGGGCCTCCGCCTCGGATTCCTGCGCGCGCCAAACGCTGTCGTCCGGGATCAAATTTTGCGCCATGTGCGCGCGACCGGTTACGCCCCCCCAGCGCTAGGAGCGCTTGTCTTCAGCCAATGGGTTGAGGACGGGACCGCTGATCTGATTGCCGACCAGATCGTGGAGGACGCGCGTAACAGGTTCGATGTAGCGAAGCGGATCTTGGGAAGCGCGATTGCCACTGCAGGTTCGCGACAGAGCCTGCACGTATGGCTTCCAATGTCCCCGCTTGAGGCAGAGCGCACTGCGGGACGAGCGCTCCGTGCCGGTGTGGAAGTCACGCCTCCGGACGCACCCATCGTCGCGGCTGACAAGATATCGGGGCTAAGAATCTGCTTGGGCGGCGCGGCGAGCCTTGCCGTGCTTGAAAGCGCACTCACCGTCATTGCGCAGTCACTGCAAGCCGAAGTCAGCCGTCAGGGCCGCGCCGTGGTTTGATGTTGCGAGGCTGTGCACATCTCGAGGAGATCGAGAGTCGCTCAGTGCGTTCGGCTTGCATGCGTTCTTACCGCTTATAGTTCGACGCACTCCATGCTTTCCGCGCGCCCAAGATTGGTCGGGGCCAACTCTGCTCATCCGTCGGTGAGACCTTCTCGTTTGCCGTCGACCAAAAACGCGGATGCATTCTGGCAAATGCCCGAGCAGCCCCGCCATGCCACATGTGACCCTGCGCTCCGACAATCCGCGGGAAGGATCAGCCGGCTGCTCCAGCGCATCGCAATTTGGCGCGACCGCGCCTATCGCCGACGCCAGCTGGCAGAGATGAGGCCTACCGAATGGAAGGACTTGGGGTTGACCCGGTGGGACGTAGTGCGCGAAGTCGAAAAACCGTTTTGGCGTCGGTAGCCACACGGTCGTCGAGGTGTTCCGGCGTTGAGCGATAGCAGGAGATCGCATCGAGATCCTGTGAGGTGTCATTCGTTTGTGAGCACTGGAGGAGCGACATTCCATGAGCGCTCGCTACCCGTGTTCGTAGTCGTGCGCAGCCGGGCTGCGTAGAGGCCACCCAGAGCGATAAGGCCGGAGGATTGAGCGTTGCTCACCTGTTGGAGAGCGTAACGCGTTTGTCTCGCAGCCCTCCAAGCGCTGTCCTGCCAGACATGGACTCGTTCATCCGAGCGCATCGTCCAACCGAGCCGCCGCCATCCTGCAATGGGGGCGGCCCCTGATGGAGGTACGAACACCATGAGCGTCTCAACCGCCAAGAGCCCATCATCTGGCTTCACCGTTCCTATCGTTCTGGTGATCATTGCGGCTGCGACGATCCTATCTATCAGCATGGGGATTCGTCAGAGCCTTGGTCTATTCCTGCCGCCCATCAATGCGGAGCTTGGCGTGTCCGCATCGGCCTTTGGCTTCGCGCTTGCGCTACAGAGCCTGATCTGGGGGATCAGCCAGCCATTCGTCGGCGCGCTCGGCGATCGATTCGGGGCTCGACCAGTCGTAATCGGCTGTGCGGCAATCTACGCGCTCGGTCTCTTACTGATGGCATGGGGAAAGCCGATACTTGGACTAAATGCTGGCGCGGGTCTCATGGTCGGCATCGGCATCGCCGGCACTGGCTTCGGCGTTCTGTTCGGCGCCGTAGCGCGCATCGTCCCTGCTGATAGGCGGGTGCAGACGCTGGGCATGGTCTCAGCCGCGGGATCGCTCGCTACCCTCCTCATTGCACCTCTGGGTCAGTATCTCATCGTCCACAATGGGTGGCGGGTCGGTGCGATCGCCTTTGTTCTGATCTCGTTGCTGATGGCCGTCCTTGGCGTGATGATGGGCCCCAAGCCCGCTGAGATCCGGACGGAGGCTGATCAAGAGGGCTCAAGTATCCGCGACTCGTTGCTGGCAGCTGCGCGACATCCTGGCTTCGTTGCCATGACCATCGCGTTCTTTGCCTGCGGCTTTCAACTGATGTATATCACCGTACATCTGCCCGCTTTCCTCGCCTTCTGCGGCGTACCGCCAACAATCAGCGCGACCGCGCTCGGCGTCATCGGGCTTGGCAATGCGGCCGGCTCCTTGCTCGCGGGATATCTCGGCGCGCGGTACAGTCAGAAGCGACTTCTCGCCCTAGCCTATCTCCTGCGAACAATTACCATCATTTGCTTTGTGGCGATGCCCGTGACCCCCGCGTCCACCATTGTATTTGCAGCTACTATGGGCGTGCTTTGGCTTGGTGTTGTACCGCTCGTAAGCGGACTCATTGTCAAGCTATTTGGTCTGCAACACTTCAATACGCTCTTCGGCTTCGCGTTCCTCAGCCATCAGGTCGGCGCGTTCATCGGCTCATGGCTTGGTGGTTTAAGCTTCGATGTGACCGGCTCCTATACGGTAGCGTGGGGCTCGATGATCTTAATCGGGGCCTGCGCCTTCTTGTTGCAGTGGTTCATGGATGACCAGCCGCGCCCTTCGAGCGGAGGTGCTGGTCTAGCGTTGCCCGCAACGACATGACTAGCCGCAAGCCGATGCTCGGCGGACCACACCGGGGCCGCCGGCCTCGCTAGTGTGTTCCCCTTACCCACAATGCCGCGGTCACCTCGCTGGCATTCTCTTGCGCTACCGCGTGAGATTTTGGCAAGCGAGCATGAAGAGTACCCGTTTGCGATGCGGGGGATACCGCAGGCATCACTTGTTCATGCCCAACAAGCGCACCGATCAGTCACCGCCAAACAAGGTTCCGCTAACGCTCGAGCAATATCGCCGAATGTCAATTTACGAGCGAGATCAGTTCTTCGCCGACCTCCGCCGACAACGGAGCGTAGAAATGGCGGAAATGATCTGCCGGTTTGTCCGGGCCGGCGCACATGCCCTACGCAAAGCTGGGCCGCGCATCCAAGGCGCTATCGGGAAAATCAAGAACAGGAGGACGAAGAGACCGTAACTATTGCTTCCAACATCTTGCGTCGCCATCAACTCACAGCCGCTGCGGCACAGCTGGGGTACCGTGAACGACCTTTCATCCGCAGATGATGATTTGTCGGCTGACCGCAAGACCCTCGAAAGGCAGGTTGTTCGGCGCAAGCGAGCTGGTCGCAGGCGACGGCGCCTGGGAACCATCACGGTGCAGGAGAGGACGCAATATCGATACTCGGTCTTCACCCACCAGATGCGCGAGCGCAGCGCATTGGGCTGGATGACGCCTGCCCTCGCACCGTGGCTCGCCGCGTTCGGAACTGCGAGGCGCGGCCGTGGACATCGAACTAAGGCAGTTGCGCTACGTCATAGCGGCAGCAGACCAACGGAGCTTTCGGCGAGCGGCGGAGGGCTTGCGCCTGCGTCAGTCGACTTTGAGCCGTCGCATTCGGGATGTGGAACTGCAACTCGGCGTCGGGCTGTTCGAGCGCTCCCACGCTGGTGTGCGCCCAACGCTGGCCGGAGCCGAATTCGTTCGCATAGCTCGGAACGTTGTCGAAGAGGTCGATAGAATGGCGGCAGCAGCAACCGCTGCCGGACGGGGTGAGGCGGGGCGCTTGGTGGTGGGATTCTACACTTCGCTTTCTGCCGGAAATCTGCGTCTGGCATTACAGGACTTCAAACGCTTCCGGCCTGATGTTGAGATTGCCACGGTCGAAGGAACACGCGCGCGGTTGTTCAGCGGGTTGAGCAATGGCGCGATCGATGTGGCAGTCGTAACAGGCGATCTTGGTAACAATCGGCTTGAATCTCTGCCCCTGTGGAGCGAACGCGTCATTGTTGCACTGCCTGAGTCGCATGCCCTGGCGAGCAATGAGATCGTATTCTGGACAGATCTTCGCGGAGAAACGTTCCTTCTGAGCCAAAAGGATCCAGGACCTGAGATTCAAGACATATTGGTATCAAAGCTCGCCGCGCCAGGCGATCGGCCGAAAGTCGTGCGGCACGATGCCAGCGGAGAGAACATCAAGAGCCTTGTGGGTGCTGGCTTTGGCGTGAGTCTCATTTGTGAAGCTTCCATCGGAGGCACGTTCAGCGGCGTGGTCTATCGAGAAGCACGCGACGGCAACGGACCCACCAGTATCAGCTACGCCGCTCATTGGGATCGCGACAATACCAATCCGGCCCTCTCGGGATTCGTGCGGCTGTTGAGGGAGCGCTTCGCTCCACTAAATACGCGACCTTGACTCACTAGGTCAGTTTCTTTGCCATGTGGTGACGACGAAGGCCCGCACCCACAACCTTGTGAGACATTCTGTCAGCAGTCTCTTCGGCGACCAGGCTGAAGCCAACACTGCGATACAGAGCGAGTGCGGACTTCTGAAGCTCTGAGGTGCTAAGGACGATCCGGTCATATCCCGCTGCCTTGCCGGTGCTCTCGGCATGGGCCAACATTTGGCGCGCGATGCCCTGGCGACGGAAAGCGGGAGCGACATACATGCGTCGCAGTTCTGCGGCGCCACTCCCCCCCGCCTCAAGCCCATACATTCCGACAAGGCGATTGTCGGCAACAGTCTCGGCGATCCAGAACGAACCTGCTCGTTCCGCGTAATATTCCGGAATCCGCTCTATTTCCTCCACGAGCGCACGAGCGATATAAATCTCAAACTGGCTCTTGAGATGCGCCGGCGCGAGTTGACGGTTTACCGCGATGAACAGTCTACGGACGAACTCGCGGTCTTGCGCATCGTACAGTCGGATGCGGATTGAGGGACGCGATTTGCGAGTCGCCGCGCTAGTGCTGGCCGCCATGTCCGTTCCTGCATCGTCCAACATGAAGCACGTCAGAGGGTCAAGCGTCGGGCAGCGCCGGTGCGCCAGGCCAAGCGTAGCCTTTCGAAGCGCATGAGGGTCGCCTTGTCGCAGAGAACTTGACCACATTGGTCGTTGCAGCGAGCTCAGCGATCGGCTCGGCTGACGTTCGCCACTCGGAGTCGAGCAGAGCATAGATGAAAACGTCGCGGTAGCTGGGCTCCACGAAATCACGGCCGCGCAATAGCCCCTCTTTTCGGAAAGACAGACGTTCAAGGAGCTGGAGGGCGTTAATATTGTCAGGCTCGATGGCTGCCTCCACCCGGTGAAGGACAAGCGTTTCGAAGCAGTAGCAGAGAAGCGCAGGGACGGCTTCGCTCATCAGACCTTGCCGCCAATGTCTGCGCGCCAAGATATATCTGATGGCGGCCCGCCGGTGGCATGGCTCCCGTCGATGATATTGTACCATCCCGACGGGAAAGCGCTCCCCTTTGAAGGTCAAGCACCACGTACCTTGGTAGGGTCCGGAAGCGAAATGGGAACGGAGCATTTCTGCCGTTTGCTCCACAGTCCGACGAACCGGAAAATCCCAGTAATGCATGGCAATGGGATCGCCGAAGATCGGAAACAGCATTTCCGCGTCGTCCGAACTCAGGGGTCGCAGGACGAGGCGGGTGGTGGTCAGGTCCGGCAAGGGTTTGCCACCTTGCATGTTCGTGGGCGAGCTCCAGATGGGGCAACTGTTCATGAACCTATTGATGCTCTGGCTGAGAACAGACAACCTGATCTCGACAGGGATAGGCAGCAATATTGTAAGCGCTGTTCCGGCGGCACCTTTCGCGCGTGATCGTAAGGAACGATGTTCGGAGCCTTTGAGGGCTTCGACACATGACGATTTCAGAGCTTACGCTTAAATCCAACGATCCCGAGCCCGCGCGGCGTTTCGAGGTGTTCACGGGTTCCGGCCGGCGGCGTGAATGGTTGTCGGAGGAGAAGGCGCGGATCGTGGCGGAAAGCTACGATGTCGGCGAGACCGTGAGCGCGGTGGCCCGGCGACATGCATTGTCCCCGCAGCAGTTGTTCGCGTGGCGTCGGGCCGCGCGTCTTCCGTTGGAAGAGACGCGGGAGCCGGAGCCATTGTTTGTTCCTGCGGTGATTGCGGCGCCGGAGCCCAAACTGGCGGGTAAGCGCGCGAGATCGACGCGGAAGCGGAAGGCCGCGCGAGACGCCGGCGTGATCGAGCTGGAGATCGACGGTGTTGCGATGCGGGTCGGCCGTGGCGCCGACGCCAAGACGGTGGCGGCGGTGATCCGTGCGCTGAAGGCAACGTCGTGATCGGGCCGACGGGTGCGGTCAAGGTGATGGTCGCGACGAAGCCGGTGGACTTCCGCAAGGGCGCGGAAGGCCTGGCGGCGCTGGTGCGCGAGACGATGGGCGCCGACCCGTTCAGCGGCGCGGTTTACGTGTTCCGCGCGAAGCGGACGGACCGGATCAAGCTGATCTTCTGGGACGGCACCGGCGTCTGCCTCTATGCCAAGCGGCTGGAGGATGGCGAGTTCCGCTGGCCCAAAGCGCAGGATGGGATCATGCGACTGACGGCCGCGCAGCTGTCGGCGCTGCTCGAAGGTCTCGACTGGCGACGGGTCCATGAAGCCCGCCGGACGCGTGTTCCGGTGCAGGCCAGTTGATCCGCGACCAAGTGAATCAGCCTGGATTCCACTGTCGCCCGGTGCCGGCGAATATGGTCTGATCCGCTCATGGCGATGACGGCCGACCAGCTTCCCGACGATCCGGATGCGCTGAAGGCGATGGTCCTGGCGCGCGACGTCGAGAACGCCCGGCTGATCCAGATCATCAGGGAACTGCAGCGTCACCGCTTCGGCCGTCGCGCCGAGACTCTGCCGGAAGACCAGTTGCTGCTCGGGCTCGAAGAGGCCGAGCAGATCGAGGCAGCGAGCGAAGAAGAAGCCGAACGTGCCGACCCGCGCGAACGCAATGAGCGCGCAGGAAAGCGCCGGGCGAACCGTGGCGCACTGCCTGCGCATCTTCCTCGCGTCGAAACGATCGTCGACATCGACGATCACGCCTGTCCCTGCTGTCGCCATGGCCTGCACCGGATCGGCGAGGACGTGAGCGAGCGGCTCGACATCGTTCCCGCGCAACTGCGGGTGATCGTGGTGCGCCGGCCGAAATATGCCTGCCGCGCCTGCGAGGACATGGTCGTCCAGGCTCCGGCTTCCGCCCGGCTGATCGAAGGCGGCCTGCCGACCGAGGCGACGGTTGCCCAGGTGCTGGTCTCCAAATACGCCGATCACCTGCCGCTCTATCGCCAGGCGCAAATCTACGCCCGGCAGGGCATCAATCTCGATCGCTCCACGCTCGCCGACTGGGTCGGCCGTGCCGCCTGGCACCTGCGTCCGGTGCACGAGCGATTGCTTGGCAAGCTGAAGTCCTCACCGAAACTCTTCGCCGACGAAACCACGGCACCGGTGCTCGATCCCGGCCGCGGCAAGACCAAGTCAGGCCAGCTATGGGCCTACGCCCGCGATGATCGGCCATGGCAGGGCAGCGATCCGCCGGGCGTGGCCTATGTCTATGCGCCCGACCGAAAGGCCGAGCGGCCGATTGCCCATCTGACGGGCTTCACCGGTATCCTGCAGGTCGACGGCTATGGCGGCTATCGCGTGCTGGCCGAGAAGAGCGGCGTCACGCTCGCCTTCTGCTGGGCGCACGTGCGCCGGCGCTTCTACGAACTCGCCGCGGCCGGTCCCGCGCCGATCGCCAGCGAGGCGCTGAGACGGATCGCTGAACTCTACAGAATCGAGGACGACATCCGTGGACGATCGCCTGAACAGCGCCGTGCTGTCCGTCAGGAAAAGAGCCTCCCGATCGTCACCGATCTCGAACCGTGGCTGCGCGAGAAGCTCGGGCTGATCAGCCAGAAGACAAAACTCGCCGAGGCGATCCGCTACACGCTCTCGCGCTGGGATGGCCTGTCGCGCTTCCTCGACGACGGTCGAATCGAGATCGACAGCAACACCGTCGAACGCTCGATCCGCCCGATCGCGCTCAACCGGAAGAACGCACTCTTCGCCGGATCGGACGGCGGCGCAGAGCACTGGGCCGTCGTCGCCTCCCTAATCGAAACCTGCAAACTGAATGCAGTCGAGCCGCTCGGCTACCTCGCCGACGTGCTCACCAGGATCGTCAACGGCCACCCCAACAGCCAGATCGACGATCTCCTGCCGTGGGCCTACATCCGGGCGCCCGAGCTCAAGGCAGTGGCCTGAGAACATCGCTTACGCAATATTTGAAAACGAGCTGCCGGCCGGGGCAAGAGAGTTTATCTCACCAGCTCGCGAGGGATGTTCGGCCATGTTGTCCGCTTTGAGCGTTAGCTCTGCGCGCTGACTCGCCGGCTGTTGGAGCTCCGTGCAGGTAGCTCAGCACTTGTGGAGCGCGTCCGCACGTTGAGAGGCGGCTCATGGTTATTCTTCAGCTCTTCGAGGATCCACGCACGGAACAGCTTCGTCTCCGGCCGATCGAATGCGAGTTGTGTACCGACAAGCCAATAGCTTGTGTCGGCCGGAATAGCCGGACCGGCAACCTCCACCAGACTTCCGTCCTGAAGATAGTCGTCTACCAGCGGTTTGCGGCCCATCGCTACTCCCAGCCCGCGCATCGCTCCCTCGGCGGCGAGCTGAATAGTATCGACACGAATTGCGCGGTCATTTGCAGGAGGGATTATCCCTTTGGCCTCGAACCATGCGTGCCAATCTTCCCGGACTGTTGTGACATGGATGAGCGGCACACGACCCAGGAGGTCGACTTCGCTTTCGTAGGGTGTGTTTCTCCGCAGCTCTGGTGAACAAACCGGAACGACCATCTCCGGGATAAGCTGAGTCCAGGACTCACCCGATTTTGGCTCGGTCCCTCTTCGTATGGCGAGGTCGAAGCCGTCGACCGGAAAATCGACGTAGTGTCTCGCCGTGTCGATCGTGACGCGGATATCGGGATAAAGTTCGGTGAAACGGGCGAGCCGTGGAAGGAGCCAGCGATTTGCGAACGTCGGAGCGCTGCTCACGGAAAGCGCTCCCGTGGCGCGGCGTCCCGGCAAACGTTCCGTCGCGCTTGCAAGGATTGATAGCGCCGTCTGAACTTCCGGCGCATAGGCTTGCCCAGCGGCCGTTAGCGAGAGGCCGCGAGAGCCGCGATGGAAGAGTTCGGTTCCCAGCCAATTTTCCAGCGTCTGGATGCCATGGCTCACCGCGCTAGGAGTAATGTGAATCTCATCGGCAGCGAGCTTGAAGCTGCCCAGACGTGCTGCCGCCTCGAAGAGGCGCAGCGTGTTTACTGGGGGAAGCCTAAAGCCCATCTGTCGATCATGTCCCAAAGCCGACGCCCAACATCTTAGCATTGTCACGCTCGTATTTGGTATGTCAATTCTTAGATTGTCATATGAGACAATCAGAGTGCAATACGAGCGCTGTGCCGCTAATCGGTTCTCGATAGCGTGGTAACGGCATCTCCCTTGCTAGGATCCTAGCCAAAGCATGTCCCGTGTTGTTGCGCACCAGTTTGGCGTCCCCAGTCAATTTCTTGCCTATGAGCCGTGCGATATGCCCGCGGTGGATGCGGGCTGCGCCCTGGTGAGGATGCAGGCCAGCCCGATCAATCCGTCTGACCTGATACCCGTTACTGGCGCCTACCGACACCGCACCACTCTCCCCTTCGTGCCTGGCTTCGAAGGCATCGGCATGGTCATGGACGTTGGCGAGGGTGCCGATCGGAACCTGATCGGTCGTCGCGTGCTGCCCCTAGGCACGGCGGGATGTTGGCAGACCTGGAAAGTCCTATCGGCCGATTGGTGCGTAGCGGTGCCGGACGACATAGACGACGAACGAGCCGCGACGGCGTACATCAATCCGCTCACGGCATTGCTGATGGTGCGGACGCTTGCTTTGCGAGCGGGTGACGCGATCGGGATCAACGCGGCCGGCTCGGCAATCGGCCGGATGCTGGTGCGAATGGTGGCGGCGGCCGGCGCGCGACCTTTCGCCATTGTCCGCTCGCGATCGGCGTATGATGCTCTCCAAGACGAGCCGGCAGACGTGGTGAGGGAAGGAGCAACCCTCCCGCCATTGAACGCGGGGCTGGATGCTGTGGGGGGCGTCTCAGGCGCCCGCCTTGCTGCGGCCATAGTGCCCGGCGGTCTGCTTATCCATTACGGCCTCATGTCTGGCCAGCCTCTGAGGGATGCAGGGAAGGCCAAGCTTATGCTCTTCCGGCTGAGAGACTCAGTGCATGCAATGCCGCGTGCGGAGTTTCATGCCTCGATGGATAAGAGCTTCGCAGAGATACGCGCTGGCCGCGCTAGCTGCTCCATTTGCGCGAATTACCCTCTCGAAGCATATCGCGACGCGCTGGCCCACAATGCCCGCGACGGACGGCAGGGCAAGATCCTCCTGCGACCATAGTGCGCAGAAGTGGAGGAGGCCGCTCGGCGACACCACCGCCGTTCTCTGATCACTACCCAAAGCCACCTGTCGCTTTCCGCCCGTTGCCGGCGTTGTCGCCGGATATCAAACGTCAGGCTGCCCACTAAGGGGCGGCCGTAACTCGTTCATGGTCATATTGCGGCTGCCCGGACTACCACCCGCCGCGGTCGAGCCATTCGTCCACCATCGGCAATCGGTCGTGCCCCCAGAAAGGCTCGCCATCGACGATAAAGAAGGGGGAGCCGAAGATGCCTCTGCGAAGCGCCTCGTCCGTCATCACCCGAACTTTTTCCTTCACCGACGCCAATGCGATCGCCCCCAGTACGTCGCGAGGATCTAGGCCACACGCGGCGGCTATGCCGGCGACGATTTCGGGGCTGCTTGTGTCCTGGCCAGCAGCGAAGTAGGCGTGAAACGTGCGCGCAGCGAAGGTGGACGCTGCGTCTGGTTCATTCTCCTCGATCCAGTAATAGGCACGGCTTGCTGACAACTGGGTCGCGGGATGCCCGTCCGGCAATTCGAATGGGATGCCGGCTCGACGGGCCAGGCGTAACCAGTCGTGACGAGCGTAGTCGCCCCGCAGCGGAGTCTGGCTCAAGGACGTCATGCCCGTCGCCTTAAACGCAACCCCGAGCATGAACGGGCGCCACAAAACGGGGCGATGGTGCTTCGACGCCACGCTCTCAATCGTCTGGGCAGCGAAGTACGCGTAGGGCGAACTGAAATCGAACCAGAATTCAACGGGAGCAGGCGCTTGGGTCATTTTACATAACTCTCACACTGCCGGACACGCGAATGCTCGCGCCGGGCTCAGGCGAAATCTCCGCGTACAAGCGGGACGGCACTCCCATGTCCTCGCCCTGCCTAATCACGATCGATCCGTTATGCGGCCAGCTGCGATCGCGTAGGTAGCCAGCCAGTGCCGCGGCCGCAGCACCGGTGGCCGGATCCTCGTACACGCCGCCTGCGGCGAAGGCGTTGCGGGAATGAAACAGGGAGGGCCTCGCCGCATGGATGAGGCTGATGGTTGCGAGGCCGTTCGCTAGCATCATCTCCCGACCTGCCGAAAGGTCATAGGACATTGCGGCGAGCAGCGCTCGATTAGCGAGGGCCACGATGAGGTGGCGAGCTCCGGCCTCGGCCACAGCGGGCGGCAGGGATGGATCAAGATGCTCGTGACGATAGTTGAAGAGTTGAAGCATCTCCGCGAGCATAGGCGTGCCGGCCGGCTCGCTGCGCGTGGGCGGCGAGTGGAGAGTCGCGGTAAGGCCTGCATCCGTCCGCCGTCCCTCGACCGTGATGAGGGAGTCGTTTAGGCGAAGACGGAAACTCCCGTCGCCGTGTTGCATGGCCAAGGCCGCACCGAGGGCGATTGTGGCATGTCCACAGAAGGGCACTTCGATCTCGGGAGCGAAATAGCGAACACGCCAATCCTGCCCTATCGGCGCGGCAAAGGCAGTTTCGGAATAGCCGACCTCTTTTGCGATCGCCTGCATCTCGGCCGGATCGGGCAACTCATTGCAGATCACTACGCCTGCAGGGTTGCCGCCAGCATCGCCCTCGCAGAAAGCGGCCAGCCGCTCCTCAACGATCTCACCTACCGATGTCTCATACATGTTCATGTCTATGGGCTTCCGGATCGTATGGTATCGTAGCGGATGGCAGTGATCCTTCTCCGGCGATCGTCTGCATTTCTTCGATCAGCCAATCGCGAAAGGTGATGATCTCCGGGCGGACCATTGTCTCTCGCGGACCGACGAGCCAATAGGCTGTCTCGGCTTTGATGCAGGGCCCGCAGAACCGAACGAGACGGCCTGTAGAGAGTTCTGGACCGATGAGGGGAAGCCGCCCAATTGCGACGCCGAGGCCTTGAACGGCCGCGTCGATGGCCATCTGGATTGTATCCACCATCAACCCGCGTTCGCACTCGATCGGGTCGCGCTTTGCCGTCCTCGCCCATGCGGCCCAATCTTGGGACACGGTTGTAATATGGATAAGGGGGGCATCGCAGAGACTCGCGACCGGGCCCAGCTTACTGAGCAGCTCCGGCGAGCAGACCGGTACCAATTGCTCTGCCAACAGGTGCGTAGCTGTGAGATCCGGCCAAGTCCCGGTTCCCAGCCGGATAGCGATGTCGGCGCCGTCGCGAGGGAATTCGACGCGGGTATGAGTGGTATCGATGTGGACGGTTACCCCCGGATAGAGTTCTCGGAAGGCTGGCAATCTCGGAAGAAGGAGACGAGCGCCGAATGTCGGCGCAACGCTGATCGCCAAACTGCGGCGCGGCGGTCTATCCGGCACGCGGTCCGTCGCATTGGAGAGCACCGTCAGGGCTTCTCGCACCGATGGGAGGTAATCCTGCCCAGCGTCGGTTAGTGCGAGGCCCCGGCTTGTGCGTGCGAAGAGCGAAACGCCTAGCCAATCTTCCAGCGACTGGATTCCGTGGCTGACCGCGCTTGGCGTCACTTCAAGTTCTTCCGCAGCCAGCTTAAAGCTTAAATGTCTGCCTGCGGCTTCGAAAAAGCGCAGGGTATTCAGCGGGGGCAATCTGAACGCCATCGGTCCGGTTCGTCCTCACTTCGATTGAGGCGTGCGTCACTCACTATGCGGCGGTTCTTCATCTCGCGGAGGTGAAATCTACTCACTCCCTAACAACTGGGGCTCACTCGCCGTTGACCGGGCACGTCACGGACCAGCGTGAGAGCCCGATTTACCTCATCGTGAAGCCTACTCAACTCTGAGCGACTAGTACTCGCTTGTCACCTTCAGGGCGGGCCGCTCTCATCTCATCGGGAGAGAAGGAGCATGTGCATTGAGCGAGCGCTCGACCAGGAGCTCACTTGGCCGGATCAATGTAATGAAGGCCGCAAGGTGCGATGAGTTGATCGCTTCTCCTAAGCGTTTCTTGGTTGGCCTTCGCGCGATGTACGAGAGATGGAGCAATCGACGGCAGGTCCGACGATTGCTGGAAATGGATGATCACACTCTGCAAGATATTGGATTGCGCCGCAGGGACATCTTCCTGGCGCTTAGTGGTCCGCGTTCCGAGGATCCCTCTGGGAAACTCGTCGCATGGCGTGACAAGAGACGATATGCGGCAAAAGCTCAGCGCCGGGAAGCACGTCAGGAAGTCACGCGCGAGACGCAGGCGGAGGAAGTCCGCTCCCGAATTGCGGAGTGGATATCCGAGCAGCGGGAGAGCTCGGCGCGCATTGTTATCGTACCGGGCTTGGGAGGCTCGGGCCCAGATCATTGGCAATTGCACTGGGCGTCGCTTCTCCCGCACGCACGCCTGGTACATCAAGACGACTGGAACGCGCCTGATCGTGACAGCTGGGTCGAGCGCTTGAGCGAAGCGATCGATGAAGTGCCAGGTGCGGTCGTGGTCGCCCACAGCCTCGGTTGTGCCGTGCTGGCGCATCTGCTCAGGCAGCGGCCGAACGCCCCCATCGCCGGAGCCCTCGTGGTTTGTCCCGCCGACGTGGATTCCTGCGCACACACGCCAGCCGAGGTTCGATGCTTCTCCCCGATGCCGCTTTCTGTCTTCCCGTTTCCAGCGCTCGTTGTCGCGAGCGAGGACGACCCCTACGTCACGGTCGCGAGGGCTAAGAGCTTCGCTGCGGCGTGGCAGGCGGGTTTCGCAAGTGTCGGCCCGTGCGGGCACATCAATACAGATTCAGGATATGGCCCCTGGCCGCAGGGTTTGCTCTTGCTCAAAGAACTTGTCGAGACGGTGCATCGACGCGTTCCACTCGGCCAGCCGTATGTTCCTCGTTGGGATATCAGCACCTGATAGGTTTCGACGCAGCATGTAGGAAGCATAAGCGTGACAATACGCAGAGAGGGCAAGAGCGCACAGAAATGGAACTCTACTCCGCGATAGACTGGAGCCACGCCTTTGCCCCGCGAATGGAGAGAATGCGCGCCTCCGAGATTCGCGAACTTCTGAAGCTCCTTGCGCGACCTGAGATAATATCGTTCGCCGGTGGCATTCCCGATCCAGCACTCTTTCCCATAGATGCGGTTCGGAGGGCATATGATCTCGTACTAGCGGACCGCGAATTAGGCCCTGCCTCCCTCCAATACTCGATTAGCGAAGGCTACGAGCCGCTCCGGTTGTGGATTTCCCAATACATGGCGCGACGCGGCGTCACCTGCGGCACCGAAAACATCATTATCACTGCCGGATCGCAACAGGGCTTGGACTTGCTCGGGAAGCTGTTTCTCGCCGCCGGAGATATTGCGCTCGTATCAGCCCCAACCTATCTCGGCGCGCTTCAAGCGTTTGGTGCCTACGAACCGCGCTATCTGATTCTGACGCCAGAGTCTTCGCAAGCCCGAACGATCTGCCAAGAGACAGCGGGCGGTCGTGTCGCTCTGGCCTACGTCGTTCCGGATTTCGCGAATCCGACGGGCGAGACGATGGGTGAGGCTGCACGACGCGGCCTTCTTGGCATCACGGCAGAGGCAGGCGTGCCCTTGATCGAAGACGCGGCGTACGAGGCGCTGCGGTTCGAAGGCGTGCCGCAGCGTTCCTGCCTCGCGCTCGATGTCGAGCGATGCGGCCATATTGATCGCAGTCATGTGCTCTACTGTGGGACATTTTCTAAGACTATATCGCCAGGCCTTCGAGTCGGTTGGATCTGCGCGGCACGCAATCTGATTCATAAGCTCGTCCTAGCAAAGCAAGCCGCGGACCTACACAGCGCCACACTCAACCAGATGGTCCTGCATCGCCTTGCAACGTCGATTTATGACGATCAAGTCGCCAAGATCGTCAAAGTCTACGGTGCGCGACGCGACGTAATGTTCGACGCGCTCGTCCGACAGATGCCTGACGGGGTGAGCTGGACGGAGCCGATGGGCGGTATGTTCATCTGGGTTACGCTTCCCGTCCACCTTGACGGTGCTGAGCTGCTGACCGCGTCCATTCGGGAGGAAGGCGTTGCCTTTGTCCCCGGACGCGCGTTTTTCGCCGATGGAAATGGCTGCAACACGCTGCGGCTGAATTATTCGCTGCAATCGGAGGCAGGCATCGAGGAGGGTATCGGTCGGCTTGGTCGGCTGATCACCAGGAAGCTCACCGGAGCCATGTGGCGGCCACGAGGTCATTCACGACTCGGGTAAAGCACGGATGGCCAAGCTGATGATGTTCCAAGTCGATGCGTTCGCTGAGCGCGTGTTTTCGGGAAACCCTGCTGCAGTGTTGGTGCTTGAGGACTGGCTGCCCGAAGAGGTGATGCAGGCTATCGCGGCGGAGAACAACCTCTCGGAAACAGCTTTTCTCCGCCCAGCTTCGGATCGTTGGGAGCTGCGCTGGTTCACGCCGGTACACGAAGTCGATTTCTGCGGACATGCGACTCTCGCGGCGGCCCATGTGCTCGTCACGGAGTTCAAGCGAGCGGGTGAGCTGATGTTCGCCACACGCGTTGGCGAGCTGCGGGTCACCTCCGGTGACGAAGGCTATCGGCTCGATTTGCCTAAGTTTGAGCCCACGTTCGGGATCGCGCTTCCTGAAGGAGTTTCAAAGCTGTTTGTGGGCGGGATGGCTGCTGTTTTCATGAATTTCGAGAATATTTTCGTGGAGTTACCGACCGACGAGGCCGTGCGCGATTTCGTGCCCGATTTAGCGGCGATCGCGAACCTTTATCCGCGAGGCTTGTCGATTACTGCCGCCGGAACTGAGGTGGACTTCGTGTCTCGCTATTTTGCGCCAGGCTCAGGTATCCCGGAGGATCCGGTGACGGGCTCGACGCATTCCACGCTCGTACCGTATTGGGCAAAGAAGCTAAGCAAGTCGACCCTCTTGGCATATCAATGGTCGCCGCGTGGCGGCCGCTTGGCATGCGAGCTGGTCGGCGACCGAGTGATGGTTTCTGGTCAGGCTGTTACGTTCATGAGGGCAGAAATCTTCTTGTGATCATTCGATTGCGCGTCGTGCTGCATTCGCGGAGTCCTCAGCGGGACCGAGCGCGTTTGATCTGCTTGTTCAGCTAAGAGGGGCCCGTAGGCAAGCATCTTCATCGCCTTCAAATCGACGACCATAACTGCTGGCGTTACGTGGGAAGCATGCGTTTCTTCACCTCCGATCTATGTGGCTCTTAAGCCTTCTCGTAACGTGGCTGGCCCGCACGGCATCGGCAGTGAAAGGACATCCTCTGCGAGTGAGGAGGCCTCGCTTGCTGCCTGCGACTCTCAGCGAGATGCTCTGACCTGTTGAAGGATCTAGCTCAGTTGGTGCGCACCATCTGGTGCCGCCTCCATTGCAAACTCGGCGCAACGAACGGTGATGAATCCCGAGCTCTTCCTGCCTCTGATCCTCTTTGCTTTGATCGCTACGATCACCCCCGGAGGGGCGACCGTACTCGTCGTGGCGTCGGGAGCGCAGCACGGATTCCGCTCGAGCATCCCGCTGGTAACCGGCATGGCAGTCGGCTTGGCTTCTCTCTCTGCAGCGGCTGCTGCCGGCCTCGGTGCTGTGTTGCATGCATTTCCTGAGCTTCAGATAGTGATGCGCGGATTGGGGTCGGCATATTTGCTCTGGCTGGCTTGGCTGATCGCTCGCAGTGGTGGGCCTAAGATGCAAGCAGAGGCCGGCACGTCGCCAGTCGGAATTGGAGGTGGACTCGTTCTGCTCTGTCTGAATCCGAAGGCTTGGACGATCGCCATCGCGGCAACTGCGGCCTTTGCAAACCTCACATCGTCTGCGGCGAGTCTTGCCCTAATCATGGCAACTGTGTTCGGGATCTGTGCCGCCTTCTCTCTTTCAATGTGGTGCGCGGGCGGCTTCTTGCTTTCTCGGATGCTCAGGAGCGAGCGTCAATGGCGCGTCGTCAACGTCTCGCTAGGCATCTTGCTGGTTATTTCCGTAATTCCGCTTTGGCTCTAATGAACCTCCCATCAGTCTCCGCCACGCAAAGGGCTGACGAGCAAGCAATCGGACTTGAGCGCTATTCGTTTGCAGCTGAGAGGGCCTCGTAGGAGGCTTTCGCGGATATCGCGGGATCATTCGCGTCGAGCGGCTTCCCCGGGTACTGAACGTCGAGTCGGATGTCCGTTGATTTAGATCCGGGCAAAGCCGTCCAGAAAGGCGAGGTCGATGGTTGAAGCGGCGGGAGCCGGCACCGCGTGCCGATCAAAAGTTCTCACCGAGTGCGAGGGCTCAGTGCGGATAATAACGATCAACCGCCCAGCGGTGCGAAATGCCGTCGACGCAGAAACCGCCGAAGCTCTCGCGGCGGAATTCTCAGCTTTCGAGCGCGATGCGGCCGCCTGCGCGGCGGTGCTGACGGGAGCCGCAGGCACATTTTGTGCGGGTGCGGACTTGAAAGAGATCGCGTCGAATGGCGCGCAGGACCGATGGTCGAAAAGCGAGAATCCACCGATGGGGGCCACGCGTCTTGCGTTAACGAAGCCGGTGATCGCCGCGATTGAGGGCCATGCAGTGGCAGGCGGGCTTGAACTGGCGATCTGGTGCGACTTGCGCGTCGCGAGCGAGACAGCGGTCTTCGGAGTATTCAATCGACGCTGGAACTTGCCATTGGTTGATGGAGGCACCGTGCGTTTGCCCCGCATGATCGGACAAAGCCGTGCGCTGGACATGATTGTGACCGCTCGACCCGTGGATGCCCGCGAGGCCTTGGCAATCGGCCTCGTCAATCGAGTGGTGCCAGCGGGCAGCGCTCGCGCAGAAGCCATCAAGCTTGCACATTCAGTCGCCAGCTTGCCGGCCGCGGCGCTCAAGCTAGACAGAATGGCCGTCCTTCGACAATGGAGTTTGCGTGAGGAGGACGCGCTGGATTGCGAGTTTTCCGAGGGGATTTCCTTGGCGAGCGATCACCAAGCGTGAATCTACGCTGGTGTCTCGGACGCATCCTTGCGACTGATGCGTGCCGGCGAGCCCGATTGGCTTGTCCCCGTTCGTCGTGCCTTGGCGAAACCACGGTCTGTCGCCATGAAACGCGCGATCATTGGTGCGACCAGCTTGGCCGGCTCCACAGCTTGGCCGCTTTCGCGGCCAAGGATCTCCGCATAGGCGAGGAGATCGCGGTGGAGTGCGGCGGGCAGTTCCACCGAAACCTTCACGGGCTTGTCGTCTTCGAGCGGTCCGAGCTTTAGCTTGGCCATCGGCTAGCCTCCGTAAGGTTCGAGCACCAGGTCCCGCGTGACGATGACGCGGACCGGGAAGCCGGGCCGGATGGTCAGCGTCGGCGCGACATTGAGCTGCCGCCGGATGACCTGCTGGCCGGCATCGTTGATCGTGTCCTGGCCACCGTTCCGTATCGCTTGGATCAGGCGGTCGTCGTCGTTGGTGGCGAGCTCGGCCCCGACGCTCAGCAACGTAGACAGTCCCGCCGCCTTCGCCAGCTCCCACCAATGATAGTCGACACCGTCCTGAAGACCTGCATAGCCTTCGGCGTCCGCGCCGGGCTGACGCTCGAGGACGATCGAACGTCCGTTCGGGAAGATCAGACGATTCCAAACCAGGAGCACACGGCTCTGACCGAACTGAACGCTGTTGTTGTATTGACCGATCACGCGGGTACCTTGGGGCACCAGAAGAATGCGGCCCGTCGGGCTGTCGTAGATATTCTCTGTCACCTGCGCGGTGATCTGGCCTGGGAGATCGGAGTGGATGCCGGTGATGAGCGCGGCCGCGATCACGGCACCTGCCTGAAGGATGTAAGGCGACGCCGGTGCGGCGACGCGATCGGGTGCGACGGTGCGCCGATCGGCGGCCGCGTTGAGGAATGCGAGCTGGCGATCCTGGGCCGATGGGGTGGCAGGCGGTGGCGCGAGGCCGAGGCCAGTGAGGTCAGGTGCCGGCGGCGGCGCGATCGTCGTGGCGCCCGGGCCCGTCGAGGCCATGGGCCGGTTTTCGGTGCCGCTGAACAGCCTGCTGACTCGGGCGGTCTCTATTTCTTGCAGCCGACGCTGCTCCTCCGCGCTGATGCCGGTGTGCGGAATCGGCTGGCCACGATTTTGTGCGCCGAGGATGGGCCGGCCGAGATCGCCCGGGAGCGGCGGCCCGAGCTGGGGGACGCCGCTATAGTCGCGCGGCAATCCGGCCAGGCCATCAGCGGTCGATCGATTGTCGGTCGAGTACAGTTCTTCGTTGGGCCTCGCTCCGTCGCGGGTTTGGAGCGCATAAATCAACGCGCCGCCGACGCCGACGCTTGCCACGAGTCCGATACCGGCGAGCACCTTGCGCGAAAGCCGCGTGACGCGCGGCGCCTCACCACGCAGCCGCATCGGGTCGGCCGCCTCGCTGGCCGACCCGGTCAGCGGCGCCTCGCTTTCCTCGTTTCGGGGTTCAGGGTCGCTCACGACGTCGGCCTCCCGTCAGTGCGGACGATGCGCACGCGCTTCTGGCGGTCGCCAGCGCCGAAGCGCAGCTCGGCGGCCGCGAACAGGCGGTCGACGATCATGTAGTTGGCGCGGACGCGGTAGTTCACGAGTTCGGAGGTGTTGCCCTCCGGGCCGACGACGAACAGCGGCGGCATTTCGCCCTGACCAATGCCGCGCGGAAACTCGATGAAGACCTGGCGGCCGTCATCGTAGGCGCGCAGCGGTCGCCACGGCGCACGATCGCCTTCGATGGCATAGCGGAAGTTGATGTTGGCAAGGTCGACGCCGGTGGCGACCGGACTGCTGGCCTCGGCCTGCGCGTTCTGGCGGCGCAGCGCGATGAGCTGATCCTGCGGATACTGCCAAGACACCGACGCCATATAGGTGCGCTCGGTCGAGCGCAGCTCCATGTGATAGGTGCGCAGATTGGTGTTGATGATGAGGTTCGTCATCAGGTCAGCGCGGGTCGGCTTTACGAGGATGTGGACTTGGCTGGTCGCGCCCGAGCCGCTCAACGTGTCGCCGATGATCCAGCGCACGGTGTCGCCGGCGGCGACCGGGCCGGAGCCGACCAGTTGCTCACCCGGCTGGAGAGCGATGTCGGTGATCTGGCCGACCGCGGTGTAGACCTGATAGAGCGCGCCGCCTGTATAGGGATAGACCTGCATGGCGTTGATGAAGCCATCGCGGACGGGCTGCACACGCGCTGCCGCGTTGGCCTGGTTGACTCGTGCGGTGGGCTCGGCTGGTTCGGGCGTGCCGCGGGATGGCTCGACCGGCTTCATCTGACCGGGGAGCGGCAGAGGTCGCGGCAGCTCGACCACCCGCACGGGAGCGGGAGGATTGGTGCTCAGGGCCGCCGGCACAGCATCATCATAGGAGATCTCTGGCGGCTTGTTCGCCGTTGCGCAGCCTGCGAGCGCCGACGTGCACAGCAGGAGAATCGTAAATGTGGAAGTGCGAGAAGCCGGGCTTCCGGCTTTACGGAAAGACGGCTTCATTGCCCAAGCTCCCGTGACCAGTTGATGGCGTTGACGTAGATGCCGAGCGGGTTGGCGCGCAGCCGGTCGGCGTTGCGGGGCACCTGCACGACGATGGTGAGGATGGCGGTCCAACGGGTCGTTTCAGCGAGCTGGCCGTTTTCGTAGCGGCGCTCGACCCAGGCGACACGGAAGCTGTCGGGAGATGCCCGGATGACGCTGGAGACATCGACGGCGATCTGTTGTCGACCGACCTTGGTGAAGGGATCGTTGGATCGCGCGTAGTCGTTAAGCGCCATCGCGCCGCGGTCGGTCGTGAAATCGTAGGCGCGCAGCCAATTCTGTCGGACGATGATGGCGTCGGCCGGGATCGAGCGGACCTGCTCGATGAAGCGCGCGAGATGAAAAGCGATCTGCGGATCGGTCGGGCGATAATCGGCGACCGCTGGCGCCACGGCCTGCGCCTGGCCGAGCCTGTCGACCTGCACGACCCAGGGCACGATCGTCCCTCGCGCCGATTGCCAGACGAGCGCCGCCGCGAAGCTGGCGGACAGAAGCAGCGAACCGAACGCCATGAAGCGCCAGTTCTTCGCCTGGACGCGCGCGGCGCCGATGCGCTCGTCCCAGACCTGGGCGGCGCGCTGATAAGGTGTCTCGGGTTCTGGCGCTTTGCCGTAGTGAGTAGAAGGTCGTTTGAACATCAGCGGTCGCCTCCGGAGAGATTGATGGAAGAGCCGCCGCCGTGGCTGTCGCCGCTGCGCACGGCATGGGCGGCCGCGGTCACACCGTGGCTCAAGGCCTGAGAGCGCTTCATCCGCTGGGCCCACGCCGGCGGCCCGTCAGCCGCCGCGGACGGCGCAGCCTCGGACGCGCTCGCGCCGACCGAACCCATGGTCGATGTGCCGCCCGTCGCTGCGAACGCGGATTTGGCGCCTTCCGAGAAGCTCGACTTCATGCTGTCTGCTGCCTTGGAAGCCGTGCGGCGCAGCGGTGAGGTGGCGGCCGCGCCAGCGGCGCGAGCAACGCCACCGAGTCCGGACCCCACGGCGGACGCGCCCGACTGGCCGGCAGCGCCGAGGCTGTAGGCCGTCGAGGCGCCACCGGCCAGGGCCGCTCCCCCACGAGCGGCAGCGGCAGTTCCGGAAAGCGCA